>CALEIS010000066.1 GCA_937877675.1 uncultured Clostridia bacterium
GCCCACCGGTACGGCGTTTTCATAGCGGATGCTGCGGCAGTATACGGTTACACGGTGGGTATTGAAATGGTCAAGCACCAAGGCGGCCGCAATTCCAAGCATAAGCAAGACGATTACAACTCCGCGTACGATGCGATGCCGCTTTCCACGCTGCTCCAGCTGCTCCAAAGGAATGTCGCAGACGGAGGAAATGACCCAGTAGAAGGCATTGGAGGTCACCAGGTCATTCAGACCCAGCTCTCCCAAAATGCCGGGCAGGCATTCCTCTGTGGGATCCTGTGCATGGGGAATGCCCTTTTGGACATAAAGAAGGATCCGGTCGTTGGATTCCTGCGCCCGAAATTGGCGTATAGTCTCTGCCACAGCGAGGTCAGCCACACAGCTTGGGGAGCAAAACACGATCAGATAGTTACGGTCCTGCGGATCGGTGGAAAACAGGTTGTTATCCACGACGAAAATTTAGTTAAGAATGTAAACCGTGAAACTGTAATTTCAGTTACAGGTACAGTTGAAAAGCGTGACCCTGACACAGTTAATGAAAAGATTGCAACAGGTTATGTTGAGCTTGTTGCAACTGAATTACAGATTTTAGGTAAAAGTAAGAATATGCTCCCATTTGATGTAAGAGCATCAAGACAGAGCAAGGACGAAGTTCGTCTTAAATATCGTTACCTTGACCTTCGTAATCCTAAAAACCATGATAATCTCGTTAAGCGTTCAATGATTATCCGTCATCTTCGTAACAAGATGGAAGAAAAGGGCTTCCTTGATATGCAAACACCAATTCTTACTGCATCTTCTCCAGAAGGCGCTCGTGACTTCCTTGTTCCATCAAGAAAGCATCCGGGTAAGTTCTATGCTCTTCCACAGGCTCCACAGCAGTTTAAACAGCTTCTTATGGTTTCAGGTTTTGACCGTTATTTCCAGGTTGCACCTTGTTTCCGTGACGAAGATGCTCGTGCTGACCGTTCACCTGGTGAATTCTATCAGCTTGACTTTGAAATGGCATTTGCAACTCAGGAAGAAGTTCTTGATGTTTGTGAAGACTTAATTTATGACACATTTAAAGCATTTACAGATAAAAAGGTTACTCCTAAGCCATTCCGTAGAATCACTTATGCAGATGCTATGATGACTTATGGTTCAGATAAACCTGACCTTCGTAACCCACTTCTTATCTGTGACCTTACAGCATTCTTCTCAGGTGTTGATTTCCCTGCATTCAAGGGTAAACCTGTTCGTGGTATCGTTGCTGATTGTACAGGTAAATCAAAGAAATTCTTTGAAGATTCACTTAAGTTTGCAACATCAAATGAAGTAGGTCTTGGTGGTCTTGGCTACATCACACTTAAAGACGGTATATTTGCAGGTCCTATTGCTAAATTCTTAAGTGATGCTCAGAAAGTTGAAATCACAGAACTTACAGGTGTTAAAGAGGGTGAAACACTCTTCTTCATCTGTGATGAAAAGAAGGATGCAACAGAGAAAAAAGCAGGTATGATTCGTAACTGGCTTGCAGGTAAAAATCAGCTTGACTTAATTAGCGATGATGCGTTTGAATTCTGTTTCGTTGTTGACTTCCCAATGTATGAAAATGATGAAGAAACAGGGGAGACAATCTTTACACATAACCCATTCTCAATGCCACAGGGTGGTATGGAAGCACTCCTTACAAAGGACCCAACTGAAGTATTGGCTTACCAGTATGACCTTGTTTGTAATGGTATTGAGTTGGCTTCAGGTGCTGTTCGTAACCACGATAATGAAATTATGAAAAAAGCATTTGAAATCGCAGGTTATGACGAAGAAGAACTTAAAAAGCGTTTCAATGCTTTATATACAGCATTCCAGTATGGTGCACCACCTCACGCAGGTATGGCACCTGGTATTGACCGTATGGTTATGCTCCTTACTGATGAAGAAAAAATCCTTGATGTTATTGCATTCCCACTTAACGGTAATGCTCAAGACTTGATGCTTGGTGCTCCAAGTGAAGTAACAAACCAACAGCTTGAAGATGTTCATCTTCTTGGCAACGGTAGTGCTCTTGCACAGCGTCAGGCTGCAACTACTGGTACTTCAAAGAAAGCAACAGGCAAACGCTCAACATTCTCAAATGCACAACAGCTTAATCAGTTGTCACTTACAGAGGATGAAGAAACAGTTATGCAGTCAATTTTTGCTGCTATGACTGAGAGTGAAGCAAAACTCAAAACTATTGATACAGAAAATGTTGAAGAAATGGTACATGTTATGCCAATGGAAAACGTGCTTCGTGAAGATGTACGTGTACAGAACTTCTCAAGAGAAAGCCTACTCCAGGGTGCTCCTGAAAGAAACGAAGACAGTTGGCAAGTACCAAGACTTGTAAAGTGAGGTGAATAGTAATGAAATATTATGCAACTAAAGTAAACGAAAAGGGTAATATCGCAGTTGACGATACAATCCTTGTGAAAGATGTTGTTACAACAGCAGGTTCTCGTATTTTAGATGGCTTCAAGCCACTTTTCAGTGCAGAAGTTGTTACTCGTCTTGAAGATAAAGGCTATACAGTTGCTGGTAAAACAAATGTTGGCGAATTCGGTCTTGACCTTGTTGGTGAATTTTCATACTATGCACCACAGGAAGGCAAACTTGAAGGCTCAGCAGCATCACTTGTTGCAAATGGTGATGTAGTGGCAGCACTTGGCGTTGATATGAATGGTGGGGCAAGAAGAGCTGCAGCACTCAGCGGTGTTGATTTCTTAAAACCAACTTATGGCACAGTTTCTCGTTATGGTGTAATTTCTTGTGCAGCATCAGGTGAACAAGTTGGTGTTTATGCAAAGGATGCAGAAAAAATCCAGGAAATTATGAATGTAATTGCAGGTCATGATGACAAAGATGGCACAAGCCTTCGTAATGATAGTTATGATTACGGGATTACTGATGTAAAGGGCAAGAAAGTTGCTATTAACAAATTCTTGCTTGATAAAGCAGATGATGCAACAAAGGCAAAAGTTCTGGCATTTGCTGATTCTCTCCGTGCAAATGGTGTTGAAGTTACAGAAGTTAACTGTGATATGCCTGAAATTGCAAATACAGCATGGCAGATTCTCATGTGTGCTGAAACTTGCAATAATGTTTCACGTTATGACGGTGTTAAATATGGTCACCGTGCAAAAGAATACAAAAACATTGACGAATTATATGTAAATTCAAGAACAGAAGGCTTTAACTTCCTTACAAAGGCAGTTATCCTTTATGGTTCAGATGTGCTTTCAAAGAATCGTTATAAGGATTGTTTTGATAAGTCACTTCGTGTTCGTCGTGTAGTTGCAGAAGGAATCCAGAAGGCATTTGAAAATTTTGATGCAATTTTAACTCCTGCTTGTAGTAAAGCAGAATATGAATCATACGACATTAAAGATGCATTCGGTAAAGTATTCGACGAAAGCGTGTTTACAGCAGTACCAAACCTTGTTGGTATTCCAGCACTTGTAACAAATGGTGTTCAGCTTATGGGTAATCACTTTACAGAAAGCACACTTTTAAGTCTTGCTCATTGTGTTGAAAAGGAGGGCAAATAATATGAAATACGAACTTGTTATGGGCCTTGAAACTCACGTTGAGTTAAGCACCGAATCAAAGATTTTCTGTTCATGTGGCGGTCATGGTCAGGGCAGTGAACCAAACGACTGTGTTTGTCCTGCTTGTTCAGGTATGCCTGGTATGTTGCCTGTTATGAACAAACGAGTTGTTGAACTTGCAGTTACAGCAGGTCTTATGCTCAACTGTAACATTAACCGTTACACAACATTTGATAAGAAAAACTATTATTATCCTGACCTTCCTTGTGCATATCAGATTACACAGATTAATCATCCAATCTGTACTGATGGTTGCGTAACACTTAAAACAAGCGAAGGTACAAGAGATATTAGAATTAAACAAATTCATATGGAAGAAGATGCAGGTAAACTTGTTCATAGTGGTAATTCTTCTTTTGTTGACTTTAACCGTACAAGTGTTCCACTTATTGAAATTGTTACACAGCCTGATTTCCGTAGTGCAGAAGAAGTTGTAACATACCTTAACAAACTCAAGTCAATGTTCCGTTCAAGTGGCATTTCAGAGTGTGAAGAAGGTGCAATGCGTTGCGACGTTAATATTTCTGTTCGTCCTGAGGGTAGCTCAGAATTCGGTGTTCGTACTGAAATTAAGAATATGGCATCTTTTGAAGCAATTGAACGTGCTATTAAATACGAAGCACAGCGTCATATGGATGCTCTTGAATATGAAATCGAAGAGCTTGTTCAGGAAACAAGACGTTTTGATGATGTAAGTGGTAAAACATTTGCAATGAGAAATAAGGAAACAGAAGCAGATTATCGTTATTTCCCAGATGCAAACCTTATGCCAATTATCATTGACGATGCTTGGCTTGAAGAAATCAAAGCAAACAAGCCTGTTGCTGTTGATGAAAAGGCAGAGCAGTATCGTGAAGCAGGAATTTCTGAAAAAGAAATTGATATGCTTATCTCAAACCATAAGATTGCAAAAATGCACGAGGATATCGTTAACATGGGTTGCAACTCAAAGGATGTTGCAGCATGGATTCTTACAGACTGTGCAGGTATTCTTCGTAAAGACGGTAAGACTCTTAACGACCTTACAATGACAGCAGAAACACTTGCTACAATCATTAAGATGGTTGATAGCGGTGAAATCAACAGAAATGCAGGTAAGAAGGTTCTTATTGCAGTTGTTGAAGACAATGTTGACCCTGAAGAATATGTTAAATCTCAGGGACTTGATAAGAAATTCGATTCATCTGCAATTGATAGCGTAATTGATAAAGTTATTGCAGAAAATCCAAAGGCAGTTGAAGATTTCAAGGGTGGTAAAGTTAAGGCTTTACAGGCTCTCTTCGGTGCTTGTATGAAAGAACTTCGTGGCGCAGGTGACCCATCTGTTATTAAAGAAATTCTTGAAAAGAAAATGAATGGATAAAAAATAAGTGGGAGTTTAAAACTCCCACTTTTCTTTTATAAGTCTTTCGTATTCTTCATCAGTAATATGCATTACCGACCCATGTCTTGGTCTTAGGTGGTCAAGACTAATTTTTTCTTTTGGTACTGCAGTAAAATGAATCAAATCGGTGGTTTCTTGCATAAAGTAACCGCCTTTTTTAAATTGGTCTGCAATAAGCACATGTTTGTCAGTACCTAATATTTTATAAGTACAATGTCCTTCAAGGGCAGTATCTGCAACAGAAATTCTATTGTTTTCAGGCTCCGTATATGGACCATCTAATTTATCAGATACAAGATAACAAATTCCGTCTTTTTCTTCGTCAGCAACATATAAATAGAAAATACCATCTTTTTCAATAATATCTCCGTCAATGGCAGCCATACCACTTTTAGGATTATGCAAAACCTTTGGATTAGTGGTAAGTGTTATAAAGTCTTTTGTATAAGCGTACCACGGAATAGTGTGCCAACCCTCGTCAGCATTGTTGTTAGTCCAATAAATCATATATTCCTGACGGCTTTTATCAAATATAACCTGAGGTGCCCAAACACGATTTGCAGACTTTGTTTCAGGGAATACAGAAAAATCGATAATTCTTTCATTTTCCCAATTAACTAAATCTTTGCTATCCCAAATTATCATTGAATTGTTGTTTGCCCATCCGTCAGCACTTTTCATATCAGTTGCAATAATATGGAAAATACCGTCTTCACCACGGAAAATGTATGGGTCACGACAACATTTTTGACCGAGATTCTGTTTGATTATAGGTTCATTATTATTAAGTGCAGTAAAGTTATATCCATCTTTAGAAACAGCGAAATGAACAGTTTCTTCGTGTGGCTGATTTCCTACGAAATAACAGAATAAATATTTAGTGAAATTCATAATCTTATTTTTCAAATTCCTTTGCAACATCTTTTAAAAGCTTTCTGATTTCAAGATGCTGTGGACAAGCTTTTTCACATAAACCACATTCAATACAGTCGGATGCTTTACCTTTTTCTGCAGTGTGAACATCTTCATAATAATAGTCAGCATTCCAATCTTTGAATTGTTTTTTGTCATTCATACAAGCAAAAATTTCAGGAATTGGAATATTTTTTGGACATCCGTCAACACAATAACGACATGCAGTGCAGGGGATAAGGTGTTGTGCATTCATAATCTTGCAAACCTTGTTTACTGCTTCATATTCAGCTTCATTGAATGGTACAAAATCTTTCATAAAACTGATATTGTCATTCATTTGCTCCATATCACTCATACCTGAAAGCACCATGAAAATGCCCTCAAAACTTGCAGTAAAACGAATAGCATAACTTGCAGGTGAACCGCCTTTAAGGTCGTCAAGAACCTTCTTAGCTTCATCAGGTAACTTTACAAGACTTCCACCCTTAACAGGCTCCATAACGATAATTGGTTTATCGTGTTTACGACAAACTTCGTAGCATTTTCTGCCTTCAACGGACTCATCATTATAGTCAAGATAGTTAAACTGAATCTGTACAAACTCGATTTCAGGATATTCTGTGAGAATCCGGTCAAGTACATCTGCCTTATCGTGGAAAGAAAGTCCTACGTGACGAATTTTTCCT
The DNA here is from genome assembly GCA_937877675.1 of uncultured Clostridia bacterium. GTDB lineage: Bacteria > Bacillota > Clostridia > Oscillospirales > Acutalibacteraceae > Fimenecus. Next base: position 6,615 of record CALEIS010000066.1, read on the forward strand.
TCTTTTTTAAGTTCAAATGCAGTTTCATATGCTCTGCATTCCTTGTATTTCTCAAAGTTTGTGGCATTTTGTGCGTGCATTAAGTAAAAGTCAAAATACTCAACACCACAATTTTTTAACTGTTTCTCAAAAAGTGGTCTTATCTGACTTTCTTTCTTGAAAAATCCCTCGGATAATTTGTCAGCAAGAATATAACTTTCTCTTGGATGACGGGATGTAAGGCACTTTTTAAGAGTTGCCTCATTTCTCATTTCCATATATCCGTGAGCAGTATCAAAATAGTTAAAACCTGCCTCAAGGAAAGTATCAACCATCTTTTTTGACTGTTCAATATCAATAAGCGGACCTTTGCGAGGAAGTCGCATACATCCAAAACCAAAATTTTTCTTTACCTCTGGAAAATAGTTGTTCATATTATCACCTTATTTTTTTGTACCTGAAACCTGATACATTTTGTCATCTGAAATCATAATATCTACGTCAAAATATGGACTTAAAAGTTCAGCCAACTCATCACATTCGGGGAGTACATTTGATACTGCACCCGCTGATTTCATATGAATTTCATCAAGCTCTTTTTTACTCATTCCGTGTGCAATAGTAAATCTGCCACCTGATTTTAAATACTTCGAAAGATTTTCAATAACTTTTAAAGGCTCAGGGAAATGGGGGAAAGCATTATAAATCATAACAGAGTCAAATTGTTTGTCAAAAACAACACTTTCAACATCCCCACAGATTACATCTGCTTGTGGAAATTTGTTTTTTGCAATTTTCACCATTTCAGCAGATAAATCAATTGCCGTAATGCTCTCCACATTTCTATCCAGATAATAGGGGAATAGCACCCCTGTACCACAAGCAACATCAAGGACACAAGTACCTTCTGTTATACCACCATTATCAAGAATAGTATCAAATATTTCTTTATCTGCAATCGGCTCATTGTCCCAATGTGATGCCAGATTATCGAAAAAATTTTTAATAATTTCTTTATTCATTTTCTTTCTCAATAGCAGCAATCTGTGTGTTTACCGCAATAATTCTATCATAAATCTTGTCGTCGAATTTCTTTTCACGGTCATAAGTGTAAAGTCCATTCTGCTCTTGCTCAATATCATAAAGTTGAGTATAGCAGAAGCCAAACATCTTGTAGTTGCTCATGATTACATCTGTAAGTCCAATATATCTTTCGGCAAATTCGTCAGGAGTTTTAACATCTTCACCATAACCCCAAGATTTGATTGACTCATCACTAACCCATTTAATTCCACCATATTCACTGATGAAAACAGGTTCACCATTATATTTCTGACGACCGGGATTGTCAACTAAAACATGTTCATAGAGATAATCTTCCGTCATAAAACGGTCATAGTTTTTCTTAAAGAAATCAACGTCGTAACTGTAATCGTGTAAGTCGTAAATATCAGTTTTAACGTGGAAATTACCACTTGTGTCAATACAAGGGCGAGTGCTGTCCACAGCCTTTGTGTAGTCATAAACAGTTGCAAGGAGTGGGTCATATTGCTTTCTCTTTTTGTAGTCCCAAGTTTCATTGAATGGACACCAACCAATAAGAGCAGGGTGGTTGAAATCACGCTCAACAGCCTCTTTCCATTCGTTAAGGAAAACGTCAACACTCTTTGGATTGGAGTAATCAAGTCCCCAGTTAGCATATTCACCCCATACAAGGTAACCGAGTTGGTCCGCATAATATAAGAATTTAGGGTCAAAGACCTTTTGATGAAGTCTTGCACCGTTAAATCCTAAATCCATTGAGATTTTAATATCATTGATTAAATCTTCGTCACAAGGTGCTGTATAAATACCTTTTTTATAGAATCCCTGGTCAAGTATAAGACGTTGGAAAACACTCTTTTCATTGATAAGGAATTTATATCCGTCAAGACGCACATTACGAAGTCCGAAATATGAGTAAACCTTGTCCTCACCGAATGTGATATTAAGGTCATAAAGACGACCATTCTGTACTTCCCAAAGGTGTGTTTCGTCTAATTTAATCTGAACGATTTCGTTACCACTAGCATCCTCAAATTCAGTCTTGCCTACACTCTTGCCGTCATAAAATGCTTCGCAAGTAAGATTTTCTTTACCTTTAAGACTAAAATTGATGGTAACAAGTCCATTTTTGTGGTCAGGATAAATCTTAAATTTTTCAATATGATTTACAGGCACATATTCAAGATAAACGCTCTGCCAGATACCTGTTGTTCTTGTGTAATCACAACCATGACTCTTTTTCCATTCACTCTGTTTTCCACGAATGACAAACGGATGCTTTACATTATCCTCACAGAGCACAAAAATCTCATTTTTACCGTCAAGTGAAATGTCTGTAATGTCAAATCTAAAAGAAGTGTAACCACCCTTGTGACGACCTGCAAGTTTACCATTTACAAGAACAGTTGTAAGGTGGTCAGCAGCACCAAAGCACAAGAAAACTCTGTTTCCATCCTTTTTTATGTCAACAGTTTTTCTATACCATACCATATTTAAGAAATCCTTGTACTGAATGCCAGAAAGTTCACTTTCAATGCAGAAAGGTACATTGATTTTGTGTGTAAAATCATTTTTGTTTTTTATTTCAACTGCTTTTTTCTCATCAGTTGAAAATTTAAATCCCTTTTTTGCTTTTTGAAACCCAAAGTCCCATTGTCCATCAAGAATTTCAATATTTTTTCTTTCAAACTGTGGATTTGGATGTTTTGCCATTTTAATATTCATAAATCATCACCAAAAAAATGATAACATAAATTTTACTGTTCATCAACATTTTTTTGTGATATAATACACAAAAAGAAAAAGGTGATGTATATGATAAATAAATTTAATTGGGCAGTATTAGGTTGTGGAAATATTGCAAATGATTTTGCACGAGAAATGAGCAAAATGGGTGGAAAAGTATATTCTGTTGCCAACCGTACATACGAAAAAGCAGTAGCCTTCTCGGAAAAATATAATGTCGAAAAAGTTTATGAGAACATTGATGATTTATTTGTAGATAATAATGTAGATGTTGTTTATATTGCAACACCACACAATAAACATATTGAGTATATTATTAAGGCATTAGAAAACAACAAGCATGTTCTTTGCGAAAAGGCAATTACACTTAATAGTGATGAGTTAAATAGGGCAGTAGCACTCGCAAATGAAAAAAACCTCATATTGGCAGAAGCTATGACAATATACAATATGCCACTTTACATTGAACTTGAAAAAATCATTAATTCAGGTGCATTGGGTGAATTCAGATTAGCACAAGTTAATTTCGGTAGTTTTAAAGAGTATGATATGACAAATCGTTTCTTTAATATGGATTTAGCTGGTGGTGCGCTATTAGATATCGGTGTTTATGCATTTTCCCTTGTTAGAATGTTTATGGAAACTGAAAATGCAGAAATTCATTCCCAAGTAAAATTTGCTGAAACAGGAGCAGACGAGCAGTCAAGTATCATTATTAAGAATGACAAGGAGCAAATGGCAGACGTTACTCTCTCACTTCACGCAAAACAACCAAAGAGAGCTACAATCTGTTATGATAACGCATATATTGAAATTTTCGAATATCCAAGAGCCGACAAAGCAACAATTACATACACAAACGATAATCATACAGAAGAAATTGTATCAGGCAAGTTAGAAGACGCTATGTGCTATGAAATTATGAATATGGAAAATGCAATAGTAAAAGGTAAAAATACAATGAAACTTGACTACACAATAGATGTAATGAATGTGATGACAAAACTGAGAAACGATTGGAATATGAAATACCCTGAAGAAATGTAAAAAATAAAAAGGATGCGATTGCATCCTTTTTTCATTTTATTTAATTATTACACCTAATGCTTCACCGAAGATACCACCATTTTTTATGAAATCAATGGTGCTTTTCTGTAAAGAAGATTTCTGTGGAAGTTCGTCAATATGTCCGTAATTTCCTGTTGTTTTTCTGTTTTTTATAAGTTCATCATTTTTGAATTTCTGTCCATAAAGCCAGAGATATGCTGATTCAGGGTCTTCATTTTCTTCAACAATATCATATAAACTTGCGAACTTTAAGATGTTGCTTCCTTCTGGCATAAAGTTCTTGTTTCCTGGATACAAAAGCCAACTGTGGCACATATATTTGTCATTTGGGAAATTTGGAAAATACTTTGCAAAAAATTCTTTTGCCAAATCAAGTGACTCAACACATTCATCATAGTCCAACTTTGCACCACGAGGAATATGCATATTTAAAATTTTGTCACCAAAACCAATTTTTACACCATTTTTATTATATCTTGACTTGAAATACCAAATACATAATTGATATTGAAGTCTGCCAACCTTAAAAATATGAAGATTCATATGGTGCATAAGCCAATGAAGCTCAAAAACACCATCTTCATCAGTTCTTGCTCTGTGGTCATCAATCCAGATTTTAATGTCAGTCATTGTGTCCCAGAAAATTTCTTCAGGGATGTTCTTTTTCTTGTATCTGTCCCAAACTGTAGGAAGAAAAGCATAAATCAGAGCAAGTTTCATCATAGGTGTTTGTTTAAGTGTAGGCTCCCAACATTTTATATGACAAAATTTAAGGAAAAACTTTACTTTTGACTCGTGTCTTCCTATGTAATATTCAATTTTATTTGCAAGTCTTTCACTTGGATAAATTTTCAAAAAAATCTCTCTTGAACGGTTAAAGTCAATCATATTTAATTCTCCCTTGTTTTATTATTTTTATTCTATCACAGTTTTAAGAAAAATTAAACAGTAATTTTATAAAAATAATCGGCAATAATACTATTGCGAGGTGATAATAATGAATAATAACAACAATAACAACAAAAACAATGCACAAAACAACAAAAACAATCAGCAGAACAACAATCAGAACAATAACAACAATAACAAAAAATCCCCAACAAACAATCAGTGGTCAAATCAGAAGAACTGCCCTGATATGAAGAACGAGAACAAACAGGGAAACAGATAACAAAAAAGAGACACCC
>CALEIS010000067.1 GCA_937877675.1 uncultured Clostridia bacterium
TTTTTTATCTTTTGTGTTTACCTTTTCAGCAAGGTCAATGGCATCAGGAATAAAGGAATGTATGTATTTTTGTTTAATGTTTTCAGCATAGTCTGTAAAGCCCAAATCAAGATGGGTTTTTGAAACAACAATAACTTTTTTCATATTACACCTCATATAGCTTGTTGTTAAAAATTATATATACTATAAATGGATGTTGTCAAGTATATCTGACTTTAATTTGACGATTTATAAATATGTTATGTATAATAATTAAACACCATCAGATTTTGTATTTGATGGTGTTTTTATTGATGTAATTATTTTTTGTTTGAAATAATTTTTGATTTTTCTAAAAGCATCACAATGATTGGAATGAGAACAATTTGTATTATAATTCCGGGAATTGCATTTGCGACAGCTCCTGCCCAAAATGCTGCAAGACCGAATTTTGTCAATCCTAAGCTCATGAGAGTTAACATCAAAAGTCCCCATACAATGCGACCAACAATCATAGCACCAATGAGAGAAATATAAATGTTTATTTTTTTCTTTGGTAATATTTTGTAAAGAAGTCCTGCCATTAGTCCATAAACTGCAAGTTCAAACGCCATAGCAATTGCTGATGGGAAAAGAATAGGAACTCCAAGTGTAAGTGAACGAAGAATTGGAGCAATAGCACCAACAACAAGTCCGTAAGGTGCTCCACATACAAATCCACAGAGAAGAACAGGAATATGCATAGGACAAAGCATTTTTCCGATTTCAGGGATTTGTCCTGTAAGGAACGGCATAACATAGGCAAGTGCCAAGAACATACCGGATAAGGAAATGTTTAGTATAATTTTTTTTGTTTTCATTTGATAACCCTTCTTCATACAAAAAAGGTGCAGTTATCTCTTCTGAGAAAACAACACCTTCATAGTATCGTAAAAAATTAATTGTGTAAATATGAAAAAGAACTTCTGTTCTACATTATTCTTCTGAATAACTGGAATAAGTTTATCACAGAAAATGACAGATTTCAAGCATTAAAGAAATTTTTTGATGACAATTTCCTGTAATTTATTAAGTGTATCGTCGATAAGAGCAGTTGTTGTGAGATTTGGTACACCTGCAACAAGATTTTCACACTTATTAACAGGTATAAGTATTTTTGTAGCATTACTCTGACCTATAGCAACTGCCATTTTTGGTGTGATTTCGCCGAGCAGTGAATCAGCAATAACAATGCCAATTGGTCCGATAATTGCATCTGCCTTGCGACTTGCAACAACAACGGGATTTTCACCTGTAGCCCCTTGATTTGCTCCTGATTTCATCATTGATGAAGTAGCAGTAGCATTTGTGCCAACAGCCATAATATATGTATCATTGTACTTGTTGCGAATTGCTTTAATTATTTGGCTACCTAATTGTCCACCTTGACCGTCAATAACAAGAATATTCATATCCTAAACCTCGTTACTAAATTATATTATCATTTTACATCAAAATAGAAACAAATGCAATAATATAAAAATTATAAATCCTTTACCACCATTTCATTTGTCAAGAGAAGTTTTTTCATATTTTCCTACAAAAGTGTAGTAAAAATCTGCAATTTTGCAATTTCCTTGCTATTGATAGTTAATTTTGATAGAATTAAAGTAGGGTTTGTATGATAATTTTTTATATGAAGGGGGAGTATTTTATGAGAATACTTATTTGTGATGATGAGGTCAGATACATAAATGACCTACAAAGCCATATTGAAGAATATATGAATAATCATGGTATAAAATATGTGATTGATACAACAACATCACCAAATGATATAACAAAAAGTGATGTTGTTTATGATTTAGTATTCCTTGACATAAAAATGCCGGAGTATGACGGAATTGATTTAGCTTATGAACTAAAAGACCGAAATAGTAAAGTAGTTATCTTCTTTATAACTGCTTTCAATGAATATCAGGATATGGCTATGGATTTACAGGTTTTCCGTTTCTTCGAGAAGCCTTTTGATGTAAATAGGCTTTATTCAAGTCTGGACAAAGCTATGGAATACATTGATGGTGCTTACGTTGATGTTTTTATTTACAGTAATAAAGAACACAAAAAGATTTTAGTTGATGATATTATTTACATAGAAAGTAAAAACAGAAAATCATATATATATACGATAAATGGTGAATTTGTTGTTAGAGAAACTCTTGAAGAGTGGAAGGATAAACTCCCAACAACATTTTTTTATCAGGTGCATAAGTCCTTTGTGGTAAATCTTCATTATATTACAAAATACAGTTATGAAGAAATCTACCTTAATGAAACTATCAGAATTCCTGTTGCACCGAGAAAACAGGTAGATTTTCATAAAGCCTGGTTTAGATATTTAAAGAGGAGATGAGAATATGCTGGTACGAATAGCGATAGTTATTTGTTACATTATTGAGTTTGTTTCAGCTTATATTTTCTTTTCGGCTGCGTCGGAAAAGAAGGTTAAACAGTCAACCTGTTATTTAATAGGTATCGGTTTGTTTTCAATTGCGTGTACATTAAATATACTGGCAAATAAAACCATATGGCTTAATTTGCTTGTCTATATTATTACTAATATTCTTTTTGCGTATTTATGCTTTAATCTTAACAAAATGCAATCCTTATTTTATGGATTTATACTTACACTCATAGGTACATTATGGGAGATTGTTGTTGAATTCTTCCTTTTATCTGTGTTTGAAAAAGATTTCTTTGAATTTGTATATAGCGAGACAACAAGTATTTTTACAGCTTGTTGTTGTAAAGGCATGTTGTTCATATCAGTTCTTATTCTTTCAAGATTTATTGTTAAAGAAGGCAGCTTTAAAGCACCGATTTCATTCTTTATTTATCCATTTGCACTTATGATGTCATTTCTTATTTTCTTTTATGTCTGTGCTTATTGTGGTGTGAATTCACAAGGACAGATGGCATTGGCAATAATAAGTCTTATTCTTGTTGTCCCAACAACACTTTTGTTCCTTATTTATCAACGAAATATTGAAAAAGAAAATGAACTTTTCCGTCTGAAAAATGAAATGGAGAAGGTAGAAACTGAAAAGACTTATTATGATATTCTTGACAAACAAAATCAGGATTTAAGAATTTATGCTCACGATGCTAAAAACCACCTTGCAGCAATAAGAAGTCTCAATACCAACCCTGAAATTGATGAGTATCTTAATAAGATTACGGAAAGCCTTGCAACTTACAGTAAGGTTAGTCGTAGTGGTAACCATTCACTTGATGTTATTATCAATAGATATGTAACTGAATGTTCAATCAAAGATGTTAAATTCACTTTTGACACAAGACTTAAAAACCTTGAATATGTTGAGAGTTATGACCTTGTAACTATTCTTGGTAATCTTTTAGACAATGCATTGGAATCTGCTGAAAAGTCAGAAAAACGCGAAATCGTGTTATCAACTGATTATAGAAATACATATGATGTTTTGATTGTTACAAATAGTTGTGACACGGCACCAAAGACATCAAATAACAAGTTGATTTCAACAAAATCCGACAAGAAACTTCATGGTATCGGACTTAAGAGTGTTACAAAGACACTCACAAAATATAACGGAGATTATGACTGGGAATACGATAGCGAAAATAAAGTTTTCACAGCAACTGTTATGATTGGTGAAAGGAAAGAAAAATGACGTTTATATGTGTTTTAATTATTGTTTATATTGTCGAGATGTTTGCAGCATATATTTTCTTTTCTCGTGCTGGGAAAAAGAGATTTAAGACAACGTACTGTGTTTTAATAGGTCTTGCACTTTTTGCTTCTGCATTTTTTGTAAACATATTAGGTGGCAATATCGTCTGGTTTAATGCGGTATATTTTGGCATTATGAATCTTGCTCTTGGAGTTATATGCTTTCGAGTTAGTTTTGGTAAAGCGGTTATGTATTCAGTTATGCTGTCTGCAATTTCTACACTTTGGGAATTTGGTGTAGAATTTGTTGTTACAGCTCTTATGCATACACCGGTACAGAGTTATCTTACAAATAATTCCGCATTATTTATAATCGTAGGAATAAGTAAACCAATGTATTTTTTAAGTGCGATTATGTTATCAAAACTTGTAGTAAAAGATAGAAAAGTGAAAATTCCACCAACACTTTATATTTATCCTGCATCTATTCTCGTATCAACTCTTGTGTGCTGGTATGTTTGCTTAGTAAGTGGAATAAATGAAATTGGTAAGATTGCTTTGAGTGTTTCAAATTTAATGCTTCTTGTTCCAATGATTTTATTATTTTTAAATTACCAGAACAATGTGAAAAAGGAAAACGAACTTTTGACTCTTAAAAGCGAAATGGAAAAAGTAGAAATAGAAAAAACATATTACAGAATTATCGAAAAACAAAATGAAAATTTAAGGTCATATGCAGACGATGCGCAAACCCACCTTGAAGTAATTAAAAAATTAAACTCAGACCCACAGATTGAAGAATATATTAATGAAATGTCCGAAAGACTTACGGAATACAGTAAAGAAAAGTAAGTTAATGTCAGGACATATGTCTCACTCTTGCTGTTGTTATTTAATTCAACAAATTGGGGTTTGTCGAACAGAATGCAAAATGTAAAATATCGGAACTGCGTTGCAATTACAATCAACTCCCTCGTTAGAGGGAGCTTTTTTTTGCGAAAAAGAAATATAAATAATTACATGTGAAATTTCAAAAAAATACGAGCGACCGTTAAGTCACTCGTAATAGTATATTTATAAGAATAGGGGATTAGTTAAAGTATCTCTTAAGAAGACCTTCAAATGCCTTACCGTGTCTTGCCTCGTCACGAGCCATTTCATGTACTGTATCATGTATTGCATCAAGACCGAGTTCTTTTGCACGTTTTGCAAGGTCAAATTTACCTGCTGTTGCGCCATTTTCAGCGTCAACTCTCATTTCGAGGTTTTTCTTTGTGCTGTCTGTTACAACTTCACCAAGAAGTTCTGCGAATTTAGCAGCATGTTCTGCTTCTTCCCAAGCAGCTTTTTCCCAGTAGAGACCGATTTCAGGATAGCCTTCACGATGAGCAACTCTTGCCATAGCAAGGTACATACCAACTTCTGAACATTCGCCTTCAAAGTTTGCTCTAAGGTCCATAATGATGTCTTCACGAACACCTTTAGCAACACCTACAACGTGTTCTGCTGCCCATGTTCTTTCATCTTCTTTGATTTCATTAAATTTGTCAGCAGGAACTTTGCACTGTGGGCATCTTTCTGGTGCTGAATCTCCTTCATGAACATAACCACATACTGAACATACAAATTTTTTCATTTCTTTTTCCTCCAAAAGTTTTAATTTAATTTATTTTATTACAGTGTTTGCATTCTCCGAAAGCCATTAAACTGTAATTATTTACTTTTCCTATAATATCATCTGAGAAGGTGATAGAGTCATTTTTAAATGACATTAAATCATATACTTTACCGCATAATAAACATTTAAAATGGACATGAGGATTAGGATTACCATCAAAACGGTCAGTTGCACCATCTGGGATTCGTATGACCATTCCATTTTCTTCAAGCTGAGAAAGGTTTCTATAAAGAGTTCCTAGACTAAGATTAGGAATCAATTCTCTAACTGAAAGATAAAGTTCCATAGCAGTAGGGTGGTCAAAACGTGAACATAATTCGTTAATTATTGCATCACGTTGTTTACTTTTTCTCTCAATTGCCACTTTATTCACCTCGCTAACAGTAATGATTATCATTATTATAACATAAAAATAATGTTTGTCAATATATTTTTCTTAAAAAAGGTGATTATTTTGAAAAAAATTTTTTTAGTAATTTGTTCAATGCTTATTTTATTTTCATCTTGTTCTTTTGATAATGAAGAGGATATTGTTTTGTCAAAGAAAAATAAAGATACTAAAATTATTGCAACATGGATTACATATAACGAGATTATAGAATTAATTAAATCTGTTGAAAATGAAGACGAGGTAAAAGATATTGTTGAAAATAAAATTATTACTTTAAAAGATTATTCAATAAATACAGTTTTCTTACATGTAAGAGCATTTGATGATTGCTTTTATAAATCTAATGTTTTCCCTATTAATTCATATTGCTTAAATGAAACAGGAACTTTCAAATTTGATGTCTTACAAATTTTTATTGATGTATGCAAAAGTTATGAAATTGAAATACATGCTTGGCTAAATCCATATAGAATAAGAAATGATTCTAATATAAACGCTATCAATAGTGAAACATTAGCAACTAATTTTATTGATTCTCAAGAAAATGAAGGATTGATTGTGACGGAAAACAGTATTTACTATAATCCAGCAAATATTGATGTCCAAGAATATATTTTAAGAGGAGTAAGAGAGATTGTTGAAAATTATGAGGTAAAAGGAATACATATTGATGACTATTTTTATCCTACACAATCGGAAAATATTGATAAATTGATATATACTAAATATCTCAAAAATGGAGGTGTATTATCTCTCGCTGATTTTAGAAGGCAGCATATTAATACTCTTATTTCATCAATTTTTACATTAATTAAAAATTTTGATTCTAGCATCATTTTTTCTGTAAGCCCATCTGGAGATATTAAAAAAAACTATGATGAGAGTTATGCTGATGTATTATTATGGCTAAAAGAAGAAGGATATGCTGATTATATTATTCCACAACTATATTTTGGGTACGAACATGAGTTCAAGTCATTCCAAAATGTTTTAAACGAATGGTTAAATTGTGGCGATAGTTCAAAATTAATAATTGGATTAGCTTTATATAAATCAGGAAAAATAGATGAGTATGCTTTGTCTGGGGAGAATGAATGGATTAATAATCATGATATAATTTCACGACAAATTAATGACTCAATAAACAACTCTTGTAGTGGCTATGCGATTTTTTCTGCATCGTATATGTATAATGAGAATGATAATATTGCTTTGTACAATGAATGTAATAACACGAAGAAAACATTGGAAATATTGTGAAACTTGACGATTAGAGAGTTTTTTGGTAAAATGAACACATAAAAATAAAGGATGTGTAAATTGGTGAAGAATTCTTTGTTAAAAAACATTATTTCCATTATGCTTGTTCTTTCTATTCTTATGTCTTTTTCATATTGTTTTATAGCGAATGCTCAAGCTAAAACAGGTTATATAACTGATGATAAAATTCGAGTTAGAACAAGTCCAAGCACTATACCTGGGGATAGTAACAGACTCATACATAATGGTGAAAAAGTAATGTTGAATGCAGGGCATGAAGTGATGGTTCTTGAGGCTGTAAATAGTCCAGATGACACTAATTACCCAGTATGGTATCACATAGAATTTGATTATAAGGGTGTTAAACTTAATGGTTATGTCAGTGCTCTATATGTTAGAGTTGTTGACACACCATCAGGTGATGTTGTTTTACCTGAAGATGTTCCTGAAATATATAAAGAGTATATTGAGAAACTTGCAACTTCACATCCTAATTGGAAATTTGTTTTTTATGATACAGGTCTTGAATGGTCTTCTCTTGTAAGTGAAGGTGCACAAGGGGACAAAATGAAGAGTATGATTTATTATACATTCCCTTTATCATATCGTTCAACAGAAGCAGGGTGCTATGATTGGGAGAATGATAAGTGGATTTCACCTGAGGGTGGTGTTTTTTATCATGCCAATGATCGGACAATTCTTCACTATATGGACCCAAGAAATTTCTTGAATGAACGAAATATCTTTATGTTTGAAGCTCTGTCTTATGATGAGAATACTCAGACAATAGAGGGTGTAGAAAAGATTCTTAAAGGCTCCTTTATGGAAGATAAAAAGATTACAAATACATCCGGTGAATCCGTTACATATGCACAAGCTTATATGGATGCTGCAAAAATATCTGGTGTAAGCCCATATCATCTTGCGGCAAGAACTATTCAGGAAGTTGGTCCATCAGGAAGTGGTTCAACAAGTGGAAAATATCCTGGATATGCTGGTTATTATAACTATTATAATATTATGGCATATTCGGGTAATAACGCGATTGCAAGTGGTTTGAAATATGCATCAGGGTCAGGAGTTTCAACATCAGAAAAAAACAAATATATGTTGCCATGGAATTCACCATATAAAGCAGTTGTTGGCGGTGCTAAGTGGATTGGTAATGGATATATTAATAATAATCAGGATACATTATATTACCAAAAATTTAATGTTGTTAATAAAAACTGGAATCATCAGTACATGGCTAATATTACAGCACCAGCAACAGAGTCGGTTAGTATAATGAATACATATAGCAAATTAGGCATCATAGATAATTCATTTACTTTTATTATTCCTTATTATAGAAATATGCCTAAGGATGCTGCACCATTACCTGAATCATCTAATGCAAGTCCAAACAACTGGCTTAAAACTCTGAAAATAGAAAATTACGCATTTGATTTTCTTCCATCAAAGACAAGTGGATATTCAGTTGAAATTCCTTCAAGTGTTTCAAAGATTAAAATTTCTGCAACAACTGTGAATAGTAAAGCAACAGTAAAAGGTACAGGTGAAGTTTCTCTCACTAAGGGAATTAACCACGTCAAAATTGATGTAACAGCTGAAAATGGAAGTGTTAGGACGTACACTATCGAAGTTGTTAGAGGTGATGCGAGCTCAATACCTCTAAACTCAATTTCTTTAAATAAGGTAAGTTTAGATATGGTTGTTGATGATACATATCAGTTGACAGTCAATTATAATCCAACAAATACCACGGACGATAAAACTGTTGTTTGGTCGTCATCTGATGAAAGTGTTGTAAAAGTTGTGAATGGTAAATTAACAGCAGTTGGAAAAGGTGAGGCAACTATTACAGCTAGAGTTGATTCACATACAACCACATGCAAGATAACAGTCAAAGATAAATATGCTATTGGTGATGTTAACATGGATGGAAAAGTATCAGCGATTGATGCAAGATATGTTTTGCAACATGTTGCAGAGACAAGAATGCTTACTGAAGAACAAATTAAATATTCAGATTTAAATAATGATGGAAAAATTACAGCAATTGATGCGAGAGGTATTTTGAAAATTGCCTCACAAGCATAAATAATAAAAACTCCGTAAAGTTTATTTACGGAGTTTTGCTTTTATATGTATTTTGATGTGAAATTGAAAATTGAATTCCAATAAAGTTCAGGGTCTTTACATGAATTTCTTGCATGTGGTGAATCAGCGATAGTCACTTTTTCCTTTTCACAAGATGCTGCTTCATAGACTTTGTCAAGCATTTCGTAAGGAACAAATTTATCTTTATCACCATGAATAAAGATTGTTGGTGTTTTTGAGTTTTTGATTTTTTCAACAGCTGATGCTTCTCTAAAATCAAATCCTGCATAAATTTTATTAGCTGTATTTATGCTGTACAATGTTGGGAATTCGTGTAACTTGAAATTGTTTGTTATTTTATTGCTTAATATATCCCATACAGAGGTGAATCCACAGTCTGCAACGGCAACTTTAACATTTGCTGGAAGATTCTCACCAGTAGCCATCATTGTTGTTGCCGAACCCATTGATTCGCCATGAATTATAATTTTGCTTTCAGGATAGTTTTCAACTATAAAATTTATCCAGTCAATGAGGTCAAGTCTATCATGCCAACCCATTGTAATTTTATTTGCTTCACTATCACCATGACCATTTAAACTTGGCAATATAACATTGTACCCTTTGTTATGGTATTCCTTTGCATATATTCCCATTCCTCTTGGATTAGAAGTATAGCCATGAACGACAATGACAAATATATCACTTTCTTGTTTTGGGAATATATAGTCTGCATATAAAAATTTATCAAAATTTGAAGACTTTATAATAAGTTTTTCTTTGTTTATGTTATCAAACCACATTGCGCCTTCTTTTTTTATTGAATCAAGTCGTAGTTTTTCTTCATCAGGCTTTTTATTTCCACTTGCAATTTTTGCTATGTGAGGATTTTTCAATCCCTGTTTAGTTAATGTGGCGTAATAAAGGACATTACCTAAGATAAAATAAGCTGTGCCAGCAGTTAAACTAATAGCACCTACTGTTTTAAGTAAATTTTTACTGATTTTTTTCATAAATTATACCTCCCTTAGAATAATTTTACATCTTGAAATGAAATTTGTCTATTATTTTTTACATTAACTGATATTTTTTTCTTTTTTTGTTGTTTTATTTTGATTAATCTGTTAAAATTAATCTAGTAATATGAGTTAAAGAGGAATTTTTTATGGCTAATGAGATTACAGTTATGAAAACAGCGGTATTCGGCGGTTTTAAAAAGGCGGATGTTCTTGCTCTTATTGAGCAGTTACAAAATGAAACTTCGGATATAAAAAATATTCTTGATGAAAAAAGAAAAGAAGTGCTTGAGTTAAGAAAACAGGTTGATGAACTTGCAATGGTTAATGAACTTCTTGCTGCTAAGGAATTAGAAAACAAGGAACTTAGTGACAAGCTTGAAAGTGCTCTTTTAGAAAATAAAAATTATAGCGAGAAAATTGCTGAATATGAAGCAAAGGCAGATAAACTTCAACGTGCAGAAAAACAAATTGGAGCAGTGTATATTGATGCAAGACGATACTCTGATGATTTAGTTGAAAATGCTCGTGCGAAAGCAAAAGATATTGGAGCAATTGCTTCACAGGATATTAAACGTGAATCAATTGAAATTGAATCACTTTTAAGAGATGTAGATATTATATCTAAAAAGTTTAATACATCTATTGAACAGCTTCACAGAGACGTATATGCTCTTAGTTCAAAGTTAAATACATCAGCATCAAACTTATTGAATTTACATACTGATTTATCAGAATTAAATCCAATCGGTTATGATTTAGAGCCAATTACATCACCAGAAATGGATGTTGATGTAATTGTTAATGAATCTATTGACTCATACACTAGTGTTAATGATGATAAGTTCATAGATAATGATGGATACATATCTGTTTCATATACTGAAGAATAAAGATTTTGAATAGGTGGATTATAAATGCATTCTAAAATTTGTCAATTGAGAGACAAAATTATTTTAAATGAATTTAATAGAATGAATAAAATGCAGTTAAAGGCGGTCTTATCGGTTGACGGACCGCTTTTAATTCTGGCTGGTGCAGGTAGTGGCAAAACAACTGTTTTGGTAAATCGAATTGCTAATATTATTAAGTATGGTTCTGCTTATAATTCAGATGTTATTGAAACACGTTTTGATGAAACAACATACGATTATGTAAATGAATACTATATGGGTAATCAGAGT
Source organism: uncultured Clostridia bacterium (assembly GCA_937877675.1). Taxonomy (GTDB): domain Bacteria; phylum Bacillota; class Clostridia; order Oscillospirales; family Acutalibacteraceae; genus Fimenecus. The sequence continues at coordinate 11,300 of CALEIS010000067.1, forward strand.
GTTTATCCCAATATAAAAAATGTGTTATCTGTTGATGCTCCAAAGCCATGGGAGATTCTTGCATTTACATTTACTAACAAGGCAGCTAATGAATTAAAAGAGCGCTTGGTTTTAAGAATCGGCGAAGATGCTAATGATATATGGGCGGGTACATTCCACTCAATTTGTCTTCGTATTCTTAGAAAAAACGCTGAATTACTTGGCTACACATCTCACTTTACTATTTACGATACAGATGATAGTAAGCGTGTGATGAAAGAGTGCCAACGTCTATTAAATATTGATGATAAATTTTTACCTCACAAATCAATTTTAGCCGAGGTAAGTCGAGCAAAGGATATGCTTGTTTCACCTAGTGAATTTTTATCTCTTG
>CALEIS010000068.1 GCA_937877675.1 uncultured Clostridia bacterium
TAAAGAAGCACCTGAACTTTGCCCTGTTTGTGCACATCCAAAAGCATATTTCATGGTTAAGGCAGAAAATTATTAAAATAAGAAAGGTGGGGTTTTAAACTCCACCTTTTTGCATGTTTATTTTTCTGAAAATGTGTTTCGTTATTAAGAAAATAATATAGAAAAAAATATACAAAAATATCATCTATTATTTGAATAAATTTGTTATAAGAAAATTTATATTTTAAAGTATATTTAATTGACATAATACCAAAAAAAATATATAATATTTACATATATTTTAAGACCGTGTGACTGACGGAATTATGTGGAGCACCACAGAGGAGCACGGTAAAATTATATTTTGCCGACCGTCTGGGCAGTTCTACTTGGATTTTTTCAGGATAGGACTGTCCTTTTATGATTTTAAGGAGGAAGTTATGAAAAAAGTTGGTATTCTTATGGGAAGCGATAGTGACCTTCCAATTATTAAAAAAGCAACTGCTGTATTGGATGATTTAGGAATTCCATACACAGTAAATATTTATTCAGCTCATCGTACACCTGAACAAGCTCGTGATTTTTCTCTTAATGCAAGAGCAAATGGTTATGGTGCACTTATTGCTGCAGCTGGCATGGCAGCTCATCTTGCTGGTGCAATTGCAGCAAACACAACATTACCTGTTATTGGTATTCCTTGTGCTTCACAGTATCTTGATGGTATGGATGCACTTCTTTCAACTGTACAGATGCCATCAGGTATTCCAGTTGCAACTGTTGCTATTAACGGTGGTGCAAATGCGGCATTACTTGCTGCACAGATTATTGCGGTTGAAGATAAAGAACTTGCTGACAAACTTGATAAGATGAGAAAAGATGCTGCAGATGTAGTTCTCAAAAAAGATGCAGACGTTATGTCTAAATTAAATTCATAAATTATTTATTCATATAAAGGAGTTATAACCATGGAAAAAATTTACACAGGAAAAACTAAGGACGTATTTAAACTTGACAATGGCAACTGTCTTTTAAAATTTAAAGACGATTGTACAGGCAAAGATGGTGTTTTTGACCCAGGCGAAAATTCAGTTGGTCTTACAATTGATGGTGTAGGTGATGTAAACCTTCGTATGTCAATTTATTTCTTTGAAAAAGTTAATGCAGCTGGAATTAAAACTCACTATGTAAATGCAAACCTTGAAGACACAACAATGGAAGTTCTTCCTGCAAAGGTATTTGGTCATGGTCTTGAAGTTATTTGCCGTCATAAGGCAGTTGGTAGCTTCATTCGTCGTTATGGTGACTATATTGAAGAAGGTGCAGACCTTCCTGCATATGTTGAAATGACATTTAAGAATGACGAAAAGGGTGACCCACTTGTAATTAAGGATGCTCTTGTTGCTCTTGGTGTTATGACAGACAAGCAGTATGATGATATTAAAGAAATGACACAGAAAATTACTCAGATTGTTGCTGATGACCTTAAAGAAAAAGGACTTGTTCTCTATGATATTAAGTTCGAATTTGGCTACAATGCTGATGGCGATGTAATGCTTATCGATGAAATTGCATCAGGTAATATGCGTGTTTATAAAGATGGTAAATATATTGACCCAATGACACTTTCAGAGCTTTTCTTTGCATAAGGAGTAAATAAATGGGTGGTTTTTTTGGCGCTGTTAGTAAGAAAGATACAGTTTTAGATGTATTTTTCGGTACTGACTATCACTCTCATCTCGGTACTCGTCGTGGTGGTATGGCAGCATATCATGAAAGTATCGGGTTACAACGTAAAATTCATAAAATTGAAAATTCACCTTTCAGAACAAAGTTCGAAAATATATCAAACCAGATGAAGGGTAATGCAGCAATTGGTTGTATTAGTGACTCTGATGCACAGCCATTATTAGTACGTTCAAAGCTTGGTTTATATGCAATTTGTATTATTGGTATAATCAATAATAAAGAAAAACTTGTTGAAGACTATCTTTTTACAAATGGTGGCCATTTTGGCGCAATGACTAATGAAGGTATAAACTCAACAGAACTTGTCGCAGCAATGATTAACCAAAAAGATAACTTTGCTGATGGTATTGCATACGCACAAAGTTTAATTGAGGGCTCTGCATCTATCCTTATTCTAACAAATCACGGAAATATCATTGCAGCACGTGATAGATTAGGTAGAATACCTGTTCTAATCGGTAAACGTAATGATGGATACTGTGTTTCATTCGAAGATTTTGCATATAAGAAACTTGGTTATGCAGATTATAAAGAACTTGGTGCAGGTGAAGTTGTTGAGCTTACTGCTTCTTCTGTTAATGTATTAAAAGAACCTGGAAAAGAAATGAAAATTTGTGCTTTCCTTTGGTCATATTACGGTTATTCAACATCGTGCTATGAAGGCGTTAATGTTGAAGTAATGCGATATAAAAATGGTAAAATCATGGCACAATATGATAGAGAAAATAAGGTAGCTCAGGATATTGACTATGTAAGTGGCGTTCCAGATTCTGGTACTCCTCATGCAATAGGTTATGCAAATGAGAGTGGAATTCAATTTGCTCGACCATTTATTAAATATTCACCAACTTGGGCAAGAAGTTTTACTCCATCTAATCAAAGTGAAAGAAATCGTGTTGCAAAAATGAAACAGATTCCAGTTCATGATTTGATTAAAGATAAAAAATTGCTTTTTGTTGATGATAGTATAGTTCGTGGCACTCAGCTTCGTGAAACCGTAGAATTTCTTTATGAGAATGGTGCAAAAGAAGTTCACATTCGTTCAGCTTGTCCACCAATTATGTATAGTTGTAAATACCTTAATTTTTCAAGAGCAACTTCTGAGATGGAACTTATTGCACGAAGCACTATTGTTGAACTTGAAGGCGATGAAGGAATCAAATATATTGATGAATATATTGATGCTTCAACAGAACGTGGCAAGAAATTAAGAAGTGCTATTTGCGAGAAAATGCACTTTACATCTCTTGAATTCCAATCAATTGATGGAATAATTAAAGCTATAGGACTTCCAGCTGACAAAGTATGCACTTATTGTTGGACTGGAAAAGAATAAAAAACTTATAGGAGAATTTAAAATGGAACATAAAAATTCTTTTTCTGCTAGCTATGCAGCTGCAGGTGTAGATATTACTGCTGGTTATAAATCAGTAGAATTGATGAAAAAACACGTTGCAAGAACTCGTAATGAGGGTTCTGTAGATGATGTTGGCGGCTTCGGCGGTTGTTTTGACCTTAGTTGTGTTGCTGGAATGGAACATCCTATTTCAGTTTCAGGTACTGACGGTTGTGGTACAAAGGTTAAACTTGCTATTCTTATGGATAAGCATGACACAATCGGCATTGATGCTGTTGCAATGTGTGTTAATGACATTATTTGTGTTGGTGCAAAACCATTGTTTTTCCTTGACTACATTGCTTGTGGCAAAAATGTTCCTGAGAAGATTGCAGAAATTGTAAGTGGTGTTGCTGAAGGTTGTGTTCAGTCAGGTTGTGCTCTTATCGGTGGTGAAACAGCAGAACATCCTGGTCTTATGCCTGAAGAAGACTATGACCTTGCAGGTTTTGCAGTAGGTGTAGTTGATAAACCAAAAATGATTGATAATAGTAAAATGGCAGCAGGAGATGTTGTTATTGCACTTCCATCAACAGGTATTCATTCAAATGGTTTCAGCTTATGTCGTAAGGTTTTTGATATTGATAACAATAATCCAGAACTTTATGTTCCTCGTGAAGAATTAGTTGGCAAGACTATTGCGGAAGCTTTACTTGTACCAACAAAGATTTATGTTAAACCTGTTCTTGCACTCCTTGAAAAGGTAAATGTAAAAGGTATTTCCCATATCACAGGTGGTGGATTCTATGAAAATATTCCACGTTCAATTCCTGATGGACTCTGTGCAAAGATTGATAAGTCTGCTGTTAAGGTGCTTCCTATCTTTGATGTAATTGCTAAATGGGGAAATATTCCTGAACGCGATATGTATAACACTTATAATATGGGTGTTGGCATGAGTATTGTAGTTCCAGCAAATGAAGTAGAACTTTCTCTTTCAACTCTTAAAGAAAATGGCATTGACGCCTATGTAATTGGTGAAATTATTGAAGGCGAAGAGAAGGTGCTTTTATAATGTATAAGAGAATAGTAGTTCTTGTATCCGGTGGCGGCACAAATCTTCAAGCACTTATTGATGCAGAAAAAAGGGGAGAGCTTGGAAATGGAAAAATTACTTGTGTAATTTCTTCAAAGGTTGATGCTTATGCTCTTACTCGTGCTGAAAACAGTGGGATTAAAACGAGAACACTTATAAGAAAAGAATATGCAGATATTGCATCATATAGTTGTGCTATGAGAGATATTCTCGTAGAAGAACAAGCAGACTTAATTGTATATGCTGGTTTTATGACTATTCTTGATGAGAATGTCTGTGATGCTTTTCAAAATAAAATGATTAATGTACATCCTGCTTTGATTCCATCTTTTTGTGGAAAAGGTTTTTATGGGTTACATGTTCATGAAGAAGCCTTGAAAAAAGGTGTTAAAGTATCGGGTGCTACCGTTCATTTCGTTACTGCTGAGTGTGATGCAGGTCCAATTATCCTGCAAAAGTCAGTAGATGTTTTGGATGAAGATACGCCTGAGACATTACAGAAAAGAATTATGGAGCAGGTTGAGTGGAAAATTCTTCCTAAAGCTGTTCAGCTTTTCTGTGATGAAAAAATTGTAATTGAAAATGGCAAAACATATATTAAATAAAACGGAGGATATTCAAATGGAAATCAAGTCACTTGAATGCGAACTTAATTCACT
>CALEIS010000069.1 GCA_937877675.1 uncultured Clostridia bacterium
GAGCGAGAGGCTGACGAACGATGAGCTTGAGTGTTTCAAGACCGAAATAATCGTCAATATCTCTGTCGTTAACTGTGATTTTACCTGTACCTGCATAAACACGTACACGAGCTACTGATTTCTTTCTTCTACCTGTACCGTAGAAATAAGGATTTGTTTCGTACATTTCAATTGCCTCCCTTTCTTAGAATTCTCTTGTTTCAGGTTTCTGAGCAGCATGCTTGTGCTCTGCACCACGGTAAACACGAAGACGAGTAAGAGCCTCACGGCCTATTACTGTGTCAGGAATCATACCCTTAACAGCCTTTGTTACTGCGAACTCTGGCTTTGTCTTCATAAGAGTCTTATACTTAACTTCTTTCATGTTACCAACATAACCTGTGTGATGATAGTACATTTTCTGTTCAAGCTTGTTACCTGTAAGAACAACCTTTTCTGCATTGATGATGATTACGTGGTCACCACAATCAGCATGAGGAGTGAATGTTGGCTTGTGCTTACCTCTAAGAAGAACTGCAGCTTCAGCAGCTACGCTACCAAGTGTTTTGCCTGCAGCATCAAGCACATACCAGTTACGGGTAATGTCGCCCTTTTTTGGCATATAAGTTGACATAGAACTTATCCTCCCATAAAATTAATTTTCATTGCTCGAAGATTATAACAAAGGGATTTTTATTTGTCAACACATTTTTTTATTTTTTTGATGTAGCAAATACTTATCTCTCTTTTTCTCTTATTTTCTTATTTTTTCATATGTTTTTCTTTTTGTTTATTTTTAAAAATTGTTTGTTTACTTTTACAAAAAATTGAGATAAAATATTGTAAGAAACGACAATGGGTCGTCGAGGTCGCCGACCCCTACACAAAAATGCATTGGGAAAGGAATGTTTTTCTTTGCAAAAGTTATTAAGTCTTGTCCGTGCAGCGGTTGATAAATACAATATGATTGAAGATGGTGACAGAATTGCCGTTTGTGTTTCAGGCGGAAAAGACAGCGTTGTTATGCTTCTGTGTCTCATAAATCTTAAGATTTTCTATCCTAAAAAATTTGACCTTTGTGCAATAACTCTTGACCCACAGTTTTACGGTGAATCTGCAGATTATTCTGAAATTCAAGCAATTTGTGACAAACACGATATACCATATATAATAAAGAGAACTGAACTTTATCATATTATATTTGAAGAAAGAAAAGAGAGTAATCCTTGCAGTTTATGTGCCAGAATGCGTCGTGGTCTTTTACACGACACTGCAAAGGAATTAAACTGCAATAAAATTGCTCTTGGTCATCATATGGACGATGCTGCTGAAACGTTTATTATGAATTTATTCGGTAATGGTCGTGCTGAATGCTTCTCCCCTGTTTCATACCTTTCAAGAAAAGATTTGTATATGATTAGACCAATGGTATTTGCCTATGAAACAGACATAACACGTGTGGCAAATAAGGAAAATGTGCCTATTGTAGAAAGCAAATGTCCTGCTGATGAAAAAACAAACCGTGAAGATACAAAAGTCTTACTTACTGACCTTGAAAAAAGATATCCTGCTCTTCGACAAAAAATTATCGGTGGTATGCAACGAGGAAATATTAGTAACTGGGGATTTGAAGATTGAATCCCTCCACCACTAAAGTGGTCCCCCTCCCTTTGACAAGGGAGGCTTTATATGTTAAAATGTTTAGTATATTATTTTTATTTCTATTTGGAGATGATATAGATGAAATATGTTGTTGTTTTATATGACGGAATGGCTGACTATCCTGTTCCTCAATTTGATGGTAAAACACCAATGATGATGGCTAAAAAGCCAAATTTTGACTCACTTGCAAAGAAAGGCACAGTTGGTCTTGTAAAAACTGTTCCTGACGGAATGAAACCAGGCAGTGACGTTGCTAATATGAGCGTTATGGGCTTTGACCCATCAATTTATTACACTGGCAGAAGTCCTCTTGAGGCTGCAAGTATCGGTGTTGACCTTAAGGACACAGATGTAACTCTTCGTTGCAATATCGTTACTCTTTCTGACGAAGAAAACTATGCTGACAAGACTATGGTTGACTACTGTGCAGACGACATTTCAACTGCAGAAGCAGAAAAGATTATTGAAACAGTACAAGCACATTTCGGTAATGACATTTACAAGTTTTACAGTGGTGTAAGTTATCGTCATTGTCTTGTATGGGACAACGGTACAACCGACCTTGGCAACATGACACCTCCACACGATATTTCAGGCAGAGTTGTGGGTGAATATCTTTCAACAAGCGAAAACGCAACTGACCTTATCAGAATGATGAAGGAAAGCTATGATTTACTTAAAGACCACCCTGTAAATCTCGAGAGAATCAAGAATGGTAAGCGTCCTGCTAACTCAATTTGGCTTTGGGGTGAAGGTAAAAAACCTGCACTTTCACCATTTGAGGAATTATATGGTATTAAGGGTGCTGTAATTTCAGCGGTTGACCTTCTTAAAGGTATTGGTAAATGTGCAAAAATGGACACACCTGATGTTGAAGGTGCAACAGGTTACATTGACACTAACTTTGTAGGCAAGGCAGAAGCTGCAGTTGAAGCTCTCAAAAATGGTTGTGACTATGCTTACATACACATTGAAGCTCCTGATGAATGTGGTCACAGACGTGAGCCTGAAAACAAGGTTCGTGCAATTGAAATTATTGACGAGCAAGTGCTTCCAATTCTTTTTGATGGTCTTAAGGATTACGAAGATTACAAAATTATGATTCTTCCTGACCACCCAACACCTATCGTTACTGCTACACACGCTTCTG
>CALEIS010000070.1 GCA_937877675.1 uncultured Clostridia bacterium
AAAAGTTAATCCCGATGAAGCTGTTGTTGTGAAGATTATCTTTGATAAGTACACTCAAGAGGGTTATGGTGCGCACAGAATTACAACGTGGCTGAATAACAACGGTTACCGAGCAAGAACGGGCAAAATGTGGCACGAGGCTACTATAAGAGGTATTCTATGCAACCTGACTTATACAGGTGTACTTCGTAGTGGTGATGCTCGTTCAGAGGTTATACCCGAACTGCAGATAATACCGTCTGAACAGTTTGAAAGAGCAAAGATGATTATGAAAGAACGTTCAGATAGGAAGAAAGAAAATCCCACAGTACCGCTTAACACTAAAGGGAAATCCCTTATCTCCGGCAAGGTTTACTGTGGACATTGTGGTTCAAGACTGAATCTGACAACAAGCGGAAGATATCGTAAAAGAAAAGACGGCTCTGTTGATACCACAAAGCGAATTAGATATGCCTGTTACGGTAAGAGCAGAAAGCAAACGGAGTGTGACGGTCAATCGGGTTACACCTTGCATATTCTTGATGATTTAATTGATGAAATTGTCCGTGATATTTTCAGTAAAATGAAAGGTGTATCAAAATCGGATGTAATCAAGCTTCGTTATGCTGATGAGCTCGAAATAAGAAAAGCAAGACTCAATATGTTAAAAGCAAATTACTCCAAAGAGTTTGAAAGCCTTACTATACTGAAATCCGAGGTTATTAAAGCAATTAAGGGTGAAAGCTCCTTTTCGGCCGATACTCTTTCGGAGCTTATTGCAGAATCAGAGAAAGAATGCAGTAGGTTTTGTGATTTAGTTACCGATGCTGAAAAAGATGTCGCTAACAGCGAGAGTGTACTCAAAAACTTATCCGACAGCTTTGATGAACTGATTTCTTGGGCGGAACTTTATGATGAAGCAAGCTTTGAAAAGAAGAAAATGATTGTGAACTGTCTGATAAAACGGGTTGAGGTTAGCAGAGGATACAAACTGAAAGTTGAGTTTAACATCGACTTTCAACAGTTTATGGTGGGTATTGATAAGGTGGCGTAATATGCAAAAACCCGAGCAGAGTTTTTTAGGCTCTGCTCGGGTTTTAAGTTTCGGTCTATTATCCTTTACACTTGTTGTCATTCAACAAATTTATTTGTTCCCCACCAATCAGGCAGCAAATCTTTTAACTTAACCGTCTTTTGTGTATCAAGGTCAAGGAGGATTTCAATATCCCCACTATCCTTATCCAACTGCATCATAAATTCACGGCAAGCGCCACAAGGTAAACCCACCTTGCCATCAGACATAACGGCAATAACTTTATCAATTTGGCTTTCACCATTGGTAATCATATTTGCTATGGCGTTTCTTTCAGCACACATTCCAAGTGTGCAAGCAGTATCTATACAAACACCAACATATATTTTTCCTTTTTTCGTAAGAATTGCAGCTGCAACAGCACCTGCATCAATAAAAGGCGAAACTGTTCGGTTGTTTTGAACTCTAACAGCTTCATTATATAATTTATTCCAAATATTCATTGATTTTTCCACCTTATGATTCACATATTATATCAATTATTTTTATCATCGTATCTGCTCTTGAGAAAGTATCACCAACAAATAAACCCTCAAACCAACTTTCTAATGGGAACTCTAATTTGTTATAAGTATTATATACAATACTTGAGGGAGGCATAGGTTTGTTGTTTATAGCCCATACACCTTCAAGAACTTTCCAAGTATTTGTGGATATAAGGTATGACGTTTTTAAAACATTTTTAGTTTTTATTGATGATAACAATTTAATTTTAGTTGAAGAAAGCCAATATTTTATACTCTCTTTTTCTTTTTCGGGCGTTATGTAATTATTATACATTTCATTTGCCATATCATATAATTCTAAATATTTTCCATTGTCAAAAATTATTTTAGAATACAGGTACTTATAAACTTCCATAGAATTAGATTCTAACTTTTTCTTTAGTGTTTTATACTTTTGATAATGAATTTCAACTAAAACACCATTGACATATTTGCTTACAAAGTTATCTTTATCACACAAAACAAGAATATCTAAATCAGAATCATCTGTAGCTAATCCGTAAGCCACAGAACCCATAAGGATAACACTATGAATATGTTTATCTTGCTTTAATAATGCAACTTCACTATTAAGAATTTCTAATTGCTTTTTCATATTAATCTCCGCAATCACAAGTTATATTGTGATTATATCATAACCACAATAACATTTCAACAAATTCACAAATAACCCCATAAAAACAAAAACACCCACTCTGAAAGCGGGCAAAAAATAATTACTCAGTATGCTGTTGGTGGAGACGGAGAGGATCGAACTCTTGACCTCTTGAATGCCATTCAAGCGCTCTCCCAGCTGAGCTACGCCCCCATATAAGGGCACACTGAGTAATTTATTTATTAAGTTTTTTGTAGGGTGCGTTTCTGAGTGCCTTGGGCTCCCAGCTGAGCTACGCCCCCAAAACTGTAATTATTTTATCATATGAAAATATGATTTTCAATTCTTTTGTTTTGTTGTATATTCCCAATATTTGACGAATGTAATTGTTGTTTGTGCCTAATTTCATATATTTTATGGAAAAATATGAATTTTTATGATACAATACAAATGATAATTTTATGTTTAAGGTGATTTTGTGGAATTCTTAACCAAGGAATATACATTTCCATCTGTTTCAGGTCTTTGTGACATATATGCTCAGAGTGCAGCACCCATTGACTATGGTTCAATAAAAGGTGTTGTGCAGATTTCTCACGGTATGGCAGAATATTCAAATCGTTATTCTCGGTTTGCATTTGAACTGTGTAAAGCAGGATATGCTGTGTTCATTAGTGACCATGTTGGGCATGGCTCATCTATTGAAAATAAAGAAATGCTTGGTTTCTTTGGTGAAGAAAAAGGTGAAGAAACCTTTATTGATGATTTGAAATCTTTAACAGATATTGCAAAGTCAGAGTATCCAAACTTACCATTTTTTATGCTTGGTCACGGTATGGGAAGCCTTATTGCAAGAAAATATACTGCAAAATATGGTTATCTCCTTGACGGTGTGATTTATAGTGGTACAAGTGGTGAAAATCCTGCTCTTGGTGTGGGAATTATGCTTGCTAACGCTATGATTAAACAAAATGGACCAATGCATCGTTCAGAAGTTCTTGACACTATCGCTTTTGGTGCATATAACAGAAAAACCAAAAAGCGTACTGATTATGATTGGGGCTCTCGTGATGAGGCAGAGATTGACAAGTACATGGCAGATGAACTTTGTGGTTATAAATACACTGTTAGTGGAATGAAGGTGCTTTTTACAACTCTTAAACAGGTTACAACTCGTCGTTGGTATAACACAGTGCCATTAAGTATGCCGATTTTCTTGATTTCAGGCTCAATGGACCCTGTTGGTGATTACTCAAAAGGTGTTAAAGAAGTATATAAGATGCTAAAAAAGACTGGACATAAAAATGTTTCAATGAAGATTTATGAGGGCGCTCGTCACGAAATTCTCAACGAAATCAATCGTGAAGAAGTCTATGCCGATATTATAGAATGGCTTGATGAAAAGACACAAAAACATCATGACGAAATCCATAAACCATTGATTGTTGATTCCATTGACGAGGCACCAATTATAACTGAAGATAATAAAAACGAAGAATAAAAAATAACGGACAATGCTTAATTGCACTGTCCGTTTTTCATTCCGACTCTATCAAAAATTGTTATACCCCTACAAAAATGTGTTCGATAAACTCCAATTTGTCTAACTGTAAAAATGATTAAAACTCCGCGTGTAAAAGTCTGTTATATTCCTCATCGGTAATCTCAACCACACCACCGTGTTTAAATCCGTATGGAAATGAAACTAATTCAGGGCAACGACTAACATTCATATCCCCAGGTTTTGATGAAATGAATGGTACATATCCCATTTTTTCTTTTTCACAACCAAAGAAATCGAAAAGGATACACCATCTTCCGTCAGGGAGAGTATAACTTGTACCTGCTTCATATGCCCATGCTTTTTCAACTTTATTTGCCATATATTTTTCGAATTCTTCGTCATGCTTATATGGACCATATAATTTGTCAGATGTTGCGTGCATATTCATTGACGGATTGTGTGCGTTTTTGTAAAACATATGATACACACCATCAATCTTACGGATATGTGTGTCAAGAATTTCATTGTCCTTTGTAAAGAAAAGCTTTGGTGTTGAGAAAGTTTCAAAATCTTTTGTAACTGAACAATAAATTGACATATGCTTGTAATCGTCTTCCTCGACAGTTGAACCCCAATGAACAAGATATTCATCATTGATTTCATCGTAGAAGACCTCAGGTGCCCACATACAGCCAAAGTCGTCACGGCCAAAATATACTAGTTTTTCTTCACTAAAATTCACAAGGTCATCTGTTTTCCACATACGAAGACATTTACTACCTGTTCTGTTGATATTTGACCAGTCAAGTTGCCAATTTTCGTCATAACGATTTGCAACACATAAATCCGTTGTGAGAATTACAAAACTGTTATCACGAAGTCTAACGATTTCGATATCACGACAACCTTTTTCACCGAGTTTGGCAGTAAGAATTGGGTTTCCGTTATTAACTTGTTCCCAGTTAAGTCCATCACGGCTAACAGCGAAATAAACTTGTTCACCGTCAGGAGTATATTTTTCTTTAAAATGTGTGAATAAATATGCCATAGTCTTCTCCTATATATCAAGTGTTGCAAGTCCGCCTTCACTTGTTTCACGATATGCTGCATGAATATCCATACCTGTTTTCTTCATTGTTGTAATAACATTATCAAGTGAGATTTTTCTTGTTTCACTCAAGAAACTTGCAAGATTAACCGCATTGATTGCTCTCATAGCAGCAACTGCATTTCTTTCAATACATGGAATCTGTACAAGTCCGCAAATAGGGTCACAAGTAAGTCCTAAATGATGCTCAATAGCAATTTCTGCGGAATATTCAATCTTACCTCTTTTAAGTCCAAAAAGTTCACCCAATGCAGCGGCAGCCATAGCACAAGCAGTACCGATTTCTGCCTGACAACCACATTCTGCACCTGAAATTGAAGCATTTGTCTTAATAAGATTACCGATAAGACCACCTGTTGCAAGAGCTTGTAAAATCTGACGGTCAGTAAAACCGTGTTTTAATTGCATATAGTAAAGTACAGCAGGAACAACACCTGATGCACCACAAGTGGGAGCAGTAACGATTTTTCCACCGGAAGCATTTTGTTCACTTACCGCAAAAGCATATGAACAAACCTCACGGTTTTCTCTTGTTTCAGCACTTTCGCCGATATGCTCCATATTGTAAAGATATTTTGCCTTTTTCTGTACTTCAAGTCCACCTGGAAGAATACCTTCATCCTCAATGCCACTTTCAACAGCATTTTTCATTGTTTTCCAAACTTCTGCAAGGTAATCCCAGATATATTCGCCCTCAACCTCATCAACATATTGCCATAAACGATATTTTTTCTCTTTGCAATATGCTTTAATGTCCTTGAAAGTGCTTAAATTATATACGATTGGCTCTTTTGCAGATGAACTGCCCTCAAATTCAATTCGTCCACCACCAACACTGAAAACACGAATGAAATCTGTCTGCTGACCATTTTTATAAGCATATAACTCCATTGTATTAGGATGGTCAATATCGGTTTTAAGGTAGTCGAACTCAACTTTACAAGGAATAGGGGAGAGTGTGCTCTCAATAACTGTGTCTGTACAGTGTCCTTTACCTGTTTTAGCAAGTGAACCATAGAGAATTGCTTTGAATTCGTCAGCATCAGGATTTTTCTCTTTAAAAAGAACACAAGCCTTTTCAGGCCCCATTGTGTGTGAACTTGAAGGACCTCTACCAATTCTGTAAAGTTGATTTAAAGATTCCATACCATTGAGAGATTCTCTTTCAACTTTTGGTTGTTCAGGCTCAAAGAAAACATCCATTGAAACCTCAAAGAGTTTTGCCATTTTGTAAAAATTTTCGGCAGAAGGTACGTTTTCACCATTTTCCCAAGAAATTACAGTTTCGGTATCAGTATTAACACGGTCAGCAAGTCCTGACTGTGACATTCCGTTCTTTTCACGGAGGTCGGTTATCTTTTTTGAATAAATATCCTTAATCATACTTTCACCTTCACTACAACCTTACGACAAGTTTTTGCATTGTCAACTGCAACACCTGGACAATGCAAATCATTTGGATAAAGCACCATAAAACTACCGCTAAAAAGTGTCAATGGCTCGGTTTTGCATTCATAAAACCATACATCATTTTCAGGTTTTGCTTCTGTTTCAGTCTTTTTGCAAGAAAATGGTGCAACACCTATGATTTCTTCACCATCAACCATAAATTGAATGTCAATATATTTTTTGTGAGCCTCTGAAATTGTCTTGTTAGGGTCGGTTTCATAAGCCTGTACCATATAGAAAATATTATCTCCATCCAGTTCGTATCTACCCAATTCCATCTGTGAGAAATCTGTTTTTGCAAGAAATTCAAGTGCAGTATAAACCCTTCCAAGTCCTTCATAGTTTTTGATGTTTTCCAATGTGTCAAAAATCATAAATCGTCACCTTTTCCCATGTTGATTTTATGCTTTCATTATAACATTACCATGTGCTATTTTCAAGATTTTTACAACGGATTAAATTGACTTTTGATTGACAGTGATATTTATGAGGAGTATAATCAATATATCAACTTTATGAAAGAAGGATATAAAATGTTTTGTCCAAATTGCGGAACAAATAATAATGAAGGAGTAAAATTCTGCTCAGGCTGTGGAGCACCTATGGGGACTAATAATGCTGCACCTGTAGAGCCAGCACCAGTTTATGCACCGGTTGAACCACAAGCTCCAGTTTATGCTCCAGTTGAGCCAGTAGCACCAGCTCCTGCACCACAGAAGCCAAAGAAAAACACAGGACTTATTGTTGGTATTATCGTTGGTGTTCTTGTTATAATCGGCGCTGTTATTGCAATTCTTTTTGCAACAGGTACTTTTGACACAGATTCAAAGAAGGAAGAAACAAAGACTGAAGAAACAGACAACAAAAAGCAGGATAAAGAGGAAAACAAAGAGGAAGCACCAAAGGGTGATGAAAACCATGATGGTCGTCTTATTGGTGAATGGATTGGTACAGAAACAGCTGAGATGGACGGTATTCAGATAGCAGTTCCTATAACACATTATTTTTATGAAGACGGTACATACAAAGGCGTTATTGATGTTGATGAGTATAAGAAGGGATTGCGTAAAGTCATAATTGATATGTATAAAGACTATGGCATCACAGAAGAACAAATAGATGTTATTTTCCAAGAAAGTTATGGTGTGACTTTTGATGAGTATGTTGATATTATGATTTCTGAAAATGATATTTCTATGGAAACAAAGGGCACATGGGAAACTAATGGTGACGAAATTATCATCGTTGATGATAAGCCTGATTCTGGGGAAACAGACTCTGTTACAAAATATTCTTTATCAAGCGATGAAAATACCTTGTATTTCACAACAGAGGCAACTGATGCAACTGGTAATACAATGACAACAACGGGAACATATAACCGTGTTAAATAAAATTAAAACCTCCCGTGGTTAATTCATGGGAGGTTTAGTTTTTCGTTGACAACAGTATTTTTACGGGTGTATAATCAATATATCAACTTTATGAAAGAAGGATAAAAATGTTTTGTTCAAATTGTGGAACGAATAATGCAGACGGAGTAAAATTCTGCTCAGGTTGTGGAGCTCCTATGGGGATTAATAATACTGCACCTGTAGAGCCAGCACCAGTTTATGCACCAGTTGAGCCACAAGCTCCATTTTATGCACCGGTAGCACCTGCTCCTGCACCACAAAAGCCAAAGAAAAATAATACGGGACTTATTGTTGGTATTATCGTTGGTGTTCTTGTTATAATCGGCGCTGTTATTGCAATTCTTTTTGCAACAGGTACTTTTGACACAGATTCAAAGAAGGAAGAAACAAAGACTGAAGAAACAAACAACAAAAAGCAGGATAAAGAAGAAAATAAAGAAGAAAATAAAGAGGAAACACCAAAGGGTGACGAAACCCACGACGGTCGTCTTATTGGTACTTGGACAGGATATGAGAAAACACAAATGGAAGGGTATGAAGTTGAACTTAAAATAACATATACCTTCAAAGAAGATGGTACATATGAAATGACATATGACTACGACCAATATGTGCAGATAATGAAAGACATAATGATACAGATGTTGGCTGATGAATATGGCTATTCTGAGGCTGAAGGCGATGCAATGTTCGAAGAAGCATACGGTATGGATATAGATGAGTATGCGACTTATTTAGCTGAAGAAATAAAAAAGGAACAAGAAAAAGCAACGGTTTCATGGGAAACTGATGGAAGTCAACTTAAGTCAAGTTCAAAATCAGGAGATACAAATATCGAAGTATCTTCAGCATTGAATTATTCTTTCTCCAGTGATGGAAATACATTGTATCTCACAGGTGAAATGTATGGTGGCATTATCAATGGTGAATACAATCGTGTTAAATAAATTTTTCTAAACAGAAAAAACAAATAATAAAACCCATATTTTTAGAATATAGCAATTGGAATATACCCCGGAAGTCATAGACTTTTGGGGGTATATTTTTATAAAAAAAAGTAGTACCTTTGCAGGGGCATTTCATAAGGCACTGATTATGAATAAGGAACTACTACATAACAAATTGATTGAGTGGTACGAGCAGAATCATCGTATCCTACCATGGCGTGAGACGGATGATCCGTATAAGATTTGGATTTCGGAGATTATTCTTCAACAGACTCGTGTGGCTCAAGGTATGGAGTATTATCATCGACTTATCACAAGATTCCCTGATATTCAATCGCTTGCAGATGCCGAGGAAGATGAGGTACTGCTCTATTGGCAGGGCTTGGGCTACTACTCTCGTGCACGTAATTTGCATAAGGCGGCGCAGCTGATGAAAAACCATGAGATTTTTCATCAGGCGATGAGACTATTAGGCGATAATGCGAAATGCGAGGAGATATTCGCTGCACTCAAGAGTATGCCTGGTGTTGGCGATTATACGGCAGGAGCGATT
>CALEIS010000071.1 GCA_937877675.1 uncultured Clostridia bacterium
CCTATAATCTTGCAATTTTCCTTTAACTTACAAAGTGACATATTCAAGGTGCATTTGAAAGTACCATAATCAAGAATTACAGTTTCGCTTATATCAATTCCGTTTTGGATTACACCGTCACATTTAATTCCTTTTGGCACACCGAAAAGATTGTAACAATATGTAATTGGATAAATACCAATATCAAGCAACGCACCACCTGCCGTTTCAGGAGTAAGCACTCGTGAATCCTTTGGCATTTTTATTCCAGGGAAGGCATAATTGATTACAACATCTTTAATCTCTCCGATTTCACCACTCTGCACCCATTCTTTTACTGTTAATGCAACGGGTGAAAACCAAGTCCACATAGCCTCACAAAAATATGTATCTGTTTCTTTTGCTGTATCTATTAGGATATTAACATCCTTTAATGACACACCAACAGGTTTTTCACAAAGTACAGGTTTTCCCATTTTCATAGCTTTTACTGCATATTCTACATGGGATGTATGTGGTGTTGCAATATAAACTCCATCAACATCATCACGATTTACTGCATCTTCAAAATTCGTAAACACTTGTGCATCGTATTTATCTGCAAAAGTCTTTGCCTTTTCATAAGTGCGACTGTAAACCGAAACTATTTTATGATTTCCCTTTTTAATATTCATAGCAGTACTTTTTGCAATACCACCACTACCTATATATGCCCATTTGAATTCTGCCATACAATCACCTACAAAATCTCTGTGTTTTCAGGTATAATTTCACTTTTAATTTCTATAATATCATCAATAAGAATCTCCGTTTTGTCCGTAAAACAAACCTTCCTCTGTACTGAATCAAACTTTTTTATATTCCCTGTAAAATCAAGGTACATACCACCCTCTTTATTGGTGTCGGGTATAAAATATGTTACTGTGATTTCAGGTTGCTCATAAATATGATTTAAAATAAAAGTCATTTTGTTATCAAGCAACATCTTATCATAATCATCAAGTTCAATTTTTCTATCAGTCAACCTTGCAGTTTCCTTTATTGCATCATCATGACCTGTAAGGGCAGAAAATGGTGCAAACTGTGCTGCACGGTCATAGAGTGACATATGAGGTCTTCTATCGGATTGATGATGTGGAAGGTTTATAATATCATCATAATCACCTTTCATATGTCACACTCCCTTTTATAAGTCTAATTTTAAGTATATTGAGTCTTCCATGGGACTGTTGTTGTAGCATTCAATTTCGTAAAATCCCATTTTTTTGTACATCTTTATTGCTGTCTGCAAAAAAGGTAGAGTATCAAGAAGCATATTGCTATAACCTATCTCCTTTGCATCGGAAACTATTTTTTCAACAAGTGTTTTTGCTATGCCTTTATTTCTGAATTCAGGTATAACATAAAGGCGTTTCATTTCACATTCTTTATCATTAAGTTTTCTTAATGCGATACATCCTGCAACCTGATTTTCATAGTATGCAATATAAAGTCTGCCCCAAGGCAAACCATATTTATTTTCCAAATGCTCTACCTCGTCATCATATTTCTGGATTTCAAGGTATTCTTTAAATTTACTATCATTCTTAACAAGATACTCTGTATATTCCGTAAACAAACTCTTAATCTCGTCTTTTAAATCATATCCGCACACAATTTTTATTTTCATTATGCCTTATGACCACCAATCTGGCTATTTCTTTCTTTTGCAGTTGCTCCTTCTTCAAGATTCATACCCTTGAGAATTGCGTTTTTACCATATTTCTTCTTAATGCTTAAAACCGCTTCTTGCATACGTTTTTCTTTCGCAAGATTTTCTTCCTGCTTATTTTTCTTTTCGTAATCTGTGAAAAGGTCAAGTTGTTCAACTTGGTTTTCTTTTACATCCTTTTCCCTTTGCAATTTGCAAACTGCAATATTTATTCTTCGTACAAGAAGGCTTTTATCCACAATTCGGTCAAAGAGTTCCATTGTAGTATCCACAATTAACTTTGATGACGCAGTATATCTGTCAATATTCCCCGTACCATGAGCCTGTTTTGGGACTTTTCGTCCGTAAAAGTCTGTTACAATTTCACCACTATACCGAATATTCTCATCAGTTAAATTATCAATATCATAACCTATTGTAAGTACTATCTGATTTGTTACAAGAGCCTTTTCCACAAGGTCAAGAGCTAAAGCCTCTGCCATTTCCCTTGTTACAAGTTTTGCTTTATCAAAATAATACGGTGTTTGCAAAACCTGACCTGAACTTAAACTGTTAGTTGATGGCTTATATGCCTTGATTTCTTTAATTGTACAAGGCTCCCAGCCCCAAGCATGGTCAATGAGCAATTCGGCATTGATGCCAAAAAGTCTGTAAAGTAAATCTTCGTCATAGAGTGAGCATCGGGCAACATCACCCATTGTTTTCATTCCATAACGTTCAAGTTTGTTAGCGTAGCCCTTTCCCACTCGCCAAAAATCAGTGAGTGGTTTATGTGACCACAATTTTTCACGATAACTCATCTCGTCAAGTTCGGCAATACGAACTACGTCCTTGTCTGCAGGGATATGCTTGGCCTCAATATCCATAGCAATTTTTGCAAGGTACATATTCGTCCCTATTCCTGCTGTTGCAGTAATTCCTGTTGTACTGAGAACATCCTGAATGAGTTTTCTTGCAAAATCGTGAGCTGACAATTTATATGTTGCAAGATAATGGGTTATATCAATAAAAACCTCATCAATAGAATAAACGTGAATATCTTCAGGAGCAATATATTTGAGATACACATTGTAAATTCGTGTGCTGTACTCCATATAATATGCCATTCGTGGTGGTGCAACAATATAGTCAAGCTCAAGACTTGGATTATTATTCAAATCCACCGAGTTAAATGACTTATCAACAAAAGTTCTTTTAGGTGCTTTAAGTCGTCTTTGATTATTCACTTCTCTGACCTTCTGCACAACCTCAAAAAGCCTTGCTCTACCGGGAATTCCATATGCTTTTAAGGATGGTGTTACTGCAAGGCAGATTGTTTTTTCCGTTCTTTCCTTGTCAGCAACAACCAAATTAGTGGTCATGGGGTTAAGTCCCCTTTCCACACATTCAACAGAGGCAAAAAATGACTTTAAGTCTATGCAAAGGTATTTTTTCTCTGTCATTTTTGCCCCTCCGTTTCATAAATTATCCTAAAATTGGTGTATCTACAAACTCAATTTCTGCGTCGCCTTTAAGTCCATCTGACTCAAAAACAATAATCTCATTATCTCCGTCTTTTAACACACTTGCAGGTACATACAAGGTCTGTTGTGGTCCAATTTCCCAATATCTTCCAAGATTAAAACCATTAATTACAACAAATCCCTTTGTAAAATTTGGGAGTTTAAGGAATGTATCCTTTGGATTTTCAATATTGAAATATCCTCTGTAAAATGCTGATTTTTCATTGAATGGCTTACCATCAAATGACAATTTATCAAGATTATTCATTGGTAATGTATAAACATCCCAATTAAAATGAATTCTCTTATCCAATAAGCATCTTCCGGCAATACCCTTTTTGAACATCATCTTTGGTCCGAAATTACATCTACCCATATTTTCACAAAGAACAGTAAGCACATCCCCTGCTTTTGCAGAAATCTTTGTTTCAAGTCTGTCGTTGATATAAAGGATATCCACAAGATTATCATTTATGTAAATCTGTGCACGGTCACCGATTCTTTCAAATGTAAGTGCAACATCTTCATAATCACGGTTCAAAACTGTTTTGTAAGCAATAAATCCGTATCCGTTACCGTATTTTTCCATACATCTTGGAACATCTGAATGAATAGGAATAGCAAGTTCAGGTAATGCTGTAAAAAAGCCTTCACTCTCTGTCAATTTGAATTTACCATATGCCTTTTTCTCTCTGTTTGCAGGAATTTCTGGCAATTCTTCACCTATATGTTTTTTGATGACTTCTCTAACCGCCATATATTTTGGAGTAATGTCACCACATTCCGTAAGCATAGCATCATAGTCATAGCTTGTAACGTCCGGAGCAAATCTTTCATAATGATTAGCACCTGATGTGAAACCAAAGTTTGTTCCACCAATAAACATATACATATTAAGGCTACCGCGAGTGAGCATATCGTCAACGACTTTTGCGTAATCCTCCGCTGATGTGGTGTGGTGCTTGTCATCACCCCATGCATCAAACCAACCATTCCACATTTCCATACACATTTTGGGTGTATCAGGGAAAAGTTCATCATGGGCTTTAAAATTTTCTTCAACACGGCTACCGAAATTAAGTGTTGGCAAACACCCTTCAATAGTACCATCAAGCAAGTCACTCTTGCTTGTACCGTCGGATGTAAATAATGGCACATCAATTCCACGGTCAATGAAGCCTTGTTTCAAGTAATTAAGATATTCCTTGTCGTCGCCATAGTAACCATATTCGTTTTCACATTGTACCATAATCACGGAGCCACCATTTGTAGTGAGATATGGTTTGATTTCTGCACAAAGTTTATCAAGATATAAATCAAAACGTTCAATGTATTTTTTATTCATACAACGGATTTCCATATCTTCATCCGCCTGAATCCACCAAGGAAGTCCACCGAATTCCCATTCTGCACAGATATAAGGACCAGGTCTTACAATAACCATAAGACCCACCTTCTGTGCTGTTTCAATATATTTTGCAATATTCAAGTTACCTGTGAAGTCATATTCACCCGGCACTTTTTCATGCATATTCCAAGCACAATAGGTTTCAACACAGTTGCAACCCATAGCCTTCATTTTCATAAAAATATCTTCCCAAGTATCAGGCATATTTCTGAAATAATGGACTGCGCCTGAAATAAGTTTAATTGGTTTTCCATCTTTTACAAATTGATTTTTTATAATTTCAAAAGTCATAACATCACTCCTATTGCCTCTATTTTACTATACATAAGTCAAATTATCAATCACTTATGAATGATAAAGCAAAAAACTTTATCATATTAAAGAAGAAAAGTGAAAAATCATCTTTACATTTCAGATTAAAAGGAATATAATTTAGTACATAATTGAAAAGGAAGGATGGTTTCCCTATGGAAAATGGAAACGGACTTAAAAAGCAATATGGGCTTTTAATGGCTATCTGCATGGTTGTAGGTACTGTTGTAGGCTCAGGTGTTTTCTTTAAAGCACAAGCAATTCTTGATAAAACAGGCGGCGATATGCCAATGGGTATTATTGCATGGATTATCGGTGGCGCAGTTATGATTTGCTG
>CALEIS010000072.1 GCA_937877675.1 uncultured Clostridia bacterium
TTAATATATTCTTGGACCAAAAATTGAAGAACCGATTCTTACAAGATTTGACCCATTTAAAATTGCTTGTTCATAATCTCCCGACATACCCATCGAGAGAATATTCATATCTATATTATCTATCTTTTTTGCTCTTATGTCAACATAGATATTGTATATATTTTCAAAAAATTTACAAAGAATTGTGTTATTTTCACAAATTGGGGGTATTGTCATTAAGCCCTTAACCCTAATTCCTTCGATTTCTGAAATAGCATAAACATTCTCCATGAATTCTGAAGTTGAAAAACCAGTTTTACTATCTTCTTCACCGATATTTATTTCAAGCAACACATCCGTTATAATTCCTTTTTTGATTGATTGCTTTGAAATTTCCTTTGCAATTTTCAAAGAGTCAACGGACTGAATCATATCAACCTCGCCAACAATCTGACCTGCCTTATTTGTCTGTAAATGACCTATTAAGTGTTTTTCTACTCCGTCAAGATGCAAATCAGGCTTTTTTCGAAGTAACTCCTGTACACGATTTTCACCGATAAGCTTCACACCATAATCAAGTGCATAATTAATAAAAATTGGGTCAACAGTTTTTGTGACTGCCATAAACTGCACATCTGAAGGTTGACGACCACTTTTTATTGCAGACTCTGCGATTTTCTCATTTATAACATCAAGATTATATTGAATATCTGCTTTTCGTTGCTCAAGATACGACTTTTCCATCATACAAATCAACTCCTTCAACAATGATTGTATCATACTGCTTTACATAAGCAGAGTCATTTACTATTTCAACAACTGTAAACTCCTCAGATGAATGTAAAATATTCACTTTCTTAAATCGTATTATATTACCACTCTGTACATAAACACCTTTTTGACCATTTTCTTCACGAATTGCACTGTTTTTAATTCTTATACCAACATAATCTTCAACTATAATTTCAATATCGTGAATTCTCAAGTTTGCAACATCTCTGTTCATGATATTACATTTAAGAACAACCGCAACCTGGTCGCCTTCTTTATTACCTTTATTAACCACAGTACATTTTATTGTTCCCACTGTGGTATTAGGCACTCTTACATCTATTGTTGAGCCAACCACTATCTTGCCAGAATCATTAAACGACACATTACATAGAAAATACCAATCAAAACTGTCAACAAGTTTACCCATAACTCCATCTGGAACATCATTTCTTGAGGATGAAAGTAACGAAGAAATTTGAGCACAGTTAACATTCTTAGCGTCATTGTAACTAATGCTGTTCTCATATCCATCAACAGAGCCTATGTAATAGCCTGAGTTAGGTGATTTGATTGTTGAGTATTTAGTTGCACTTTGATTAAGTGACACCAGCTCTGCCTCCAGCTCGGCAAGTTTTGCATCAACGGATAATTCCTCACCAACTGCGAGTTGACGTGCTGTTATAGCATCTCTTAAATCAGTTAATGTTTCATCAAAGTCGCTACCGATTTTATCACGTGAAGCAGAAATAAACGCTATGCAGGCATCATCAATAAGCTTATTGTATGCTGACGGTGCATTTTTACCATTTCCCACACGATTTTTAAGTTGCTTGTAATATTCAATTTCCTTTTCAAGCTCACGCATTCTAACATAGGTACCGGCACTGCTTTCATTTTGAAAAACAACAGCAACATCGTCACCACTCGCAACTCTTTTTCCATCTTCTGCAATCGATACAATTGTACCACTGTTATTTGCAGTAATATATGTTTCATCACGTACAATAAACGCCTTAGTGGATATTGTACTTTGAACCTGTCTTTCAATTGCGATTTCTGTTTTATATGGATTAGTATTAATTTTTACAACTTGATAAATGAAATATACGATAATCAGTACACCGACAACTGAAAAGAAAATATATTTAACTTGATTTTTGTTAAGATTAAACTTCATTATCTGCGTACCTCCTTTAAAAACTTATCAATAATCTCAAAAACTGATTTATACATCTCTTCTGTGTTTTCGTAATCATCAGGATAAATCCAATTTATATTTTCATTTTTTCTAAACCATGTTAGTTGTCTTTTAGCATAATGTCTTGTTTCGATTTTAAGGCTTTCAAGACAATCATCAATGCTCTTTTCACCATTAAAATACGGTGCTAATTCTTTATATCCGATTGCCTGACAAGCCGTTTTATCAGCAGGGATGTTATAGAACTCTTTTGCTTCTTCCAAAAGACCATTTTCCATCATTATATCAACTCGACGGTTAATTCTCTCATAAAGAACATTACGGTCACGATAGTTTATACCGATATAAAGAACATCAAATGGTGATTCTTCTTCACGTGAAAGGATTTTTTGCTCCGTCATTGTTTTACCCGTCGCCTTGTAAATTTCAAGAGCACGGATAATTCGGCTTTTATCATTAAGGTGAAGTTTTTCGGCTGTTTGTGGGTCAATTTCCCTTAACCAACCAAGCATAAACTCTGCACCTTTTTCATCAAACATTTCAGTTAATTCTTCACGAATTTCAGTATTATTTTCTTCTTTTGAAAACTGAATGTTTTGTAAAAGTGAGTCAACGTAAAGCCCTGTACCACCTGCAACAACAGGTAAATCACCTTGATTATGTATTTTTTCAATACATTTTTTTGCAAGTGTTACATACTCTGCAACGCTAAACTTTTTGTCGATTGGCTGAAAACCAATTAAATGATGAGGAATTCCCTGCATTTCATCGTCAGTGGGTTTTGCCGTTGCAATATTCATTTTTTCATAAATCTGCATTGAGTCGGCTGACACAACTTGTCCCGAGAAATGCTTTGCAATTTCAATTGACAAAGAGGTTTTTCCTGAGGCTGTTGGTCCCACAACTGCGATTACGGGAATTTTTTTCATAATTTATACTCTACCAAACTGTTTTTCTAATTCATATTTTGAAAGTTCAATCATAACAGGTCTGCCGTGAGGACAGAAACGAACTTCGTTATCATTTACAACCTGCTTTGCAAGTGCTAAAAGTTCAATTTCTGAACTTTCGTCCCCTGCTTTTATTGCACTTCTACAAGCAACATTGTGATAAATCCAGTCGAGATGTTCATTGGTAATATCTCGACGATTTTTAATAAGATATTGTGCGATTTCGTCGATAAGTGGTGCTATTTCTTGGTTGTCAAGGTCAATAGGACAACTGCGGACAATTACTGTACCATTACCGAAATCTTCTATATCAAACCCTGCTTTTACGATTGTTTCAATATTTTCTGTTACTGCGATATACTCTTCTTTGCCGAGTGATACAGTAACAGGCATTAATAACATCTGACTACCGCTATTCTGACCTTCTGCTTTAAGTTTATTAAAGAGAATTCTCTCATGTGCAGCATGTTTATCAATAACAAAGAGTTTGCCATTTAATTCAATGAATATGTAAGTTTTATATGCTTCACCAATAAGACGGATTTCATTTTCTTCCTTTATTTCTTCCACTTTTGGTGTTTGAATTGGCTCTTCTGCTACCTTTTGAGTAGGTCTAGCAACAGGAAATTGAATATCAAATGGGTCATCATCTGCTTCTGCAACATATTCGGTTTTAACATCGTTTACGAACAATGGTGTTGAAGAAAGTGGTTTTAAAACCTTTTCTGTATATGCTATATTTTCCTGAACAGTTGTCTGTTTAAAATCTTGCTGTGGCTTTGCAAAAACATCATTAAATACTGTTTTCTTTTCAGGTAATTTTACCTGTTTTACAGCTGTATTTTCGTTTAATGCAGATTTAACTGCGTGATAAACTGCATCAAAAATTGCTCGTTCATCTGAAAAACGAACTTCAATTTTTGAGGGGTGCACATTCACATCAACAAGTGTTGGTGGGAGTGTTATAAAGAGTACACCACCTGGAAACTTGCCAACCATAACGCTATTTTTATAGGCATTTTCAAAGGCTGCCATAATGGTTGTATTCTTTACACTTCTGCCGTTCACGAAGAAATATTGCATACCACGTGAGCCACGACAGTTGAATGGTGGTGTTACAAGACCTGAAACCGATACATTACCAACGGATGCATCAACATTCAAAAGTCCATTTGAGAAATCCTTACCGAATGCAGAGAAGCATACATTTTGGAGATTTCCGTCACCATTTGTAGTAAATACTTGTTTACCATCACGGATGAAACGAATACTGATTCCAGGGTGTGAAAGAGCAAGTTTTTCAACTGCAGATGCTACATAGTTACCTTCGCTTACATCCTTTTTCAAGAATTTCATTCTTGCAGGAGTGTTATAGAAAAGCTCACGGACAATCATAGTTGTACCCACTGCACAACCTGCATCAGAGAAATCTGTTATAATTCCACCCTCAATAGTGAGTGATGTGCCCATTTCTTCAGTTGCAGTTTTGGTAATCATATTCACTTTTGAAACTGCTGCGATGGATGGTAACGCTTCACCACGGAAACCTAATGTTAATATTGTGTTAAGGTCTTCGGCAGTTTTAATTTTACTTGTGGCATGGCTTACGAATGCAGTTTTAACATCTTCACGGTCAATACCGCAACCGTCGTCAGTAACACGGATATATGAAATTCCACCATGCTGAATTTCAACAGTTATGGAAGTAGCACCGGCATCAACGGCATTTTCCATAAGTTCTTTTACAACGGATGCAGGGCGTTCAACCACCTCACCCGCTGCGATTAAATCAGCCATATGCTTTGGGAGTTTATTAATTTTTGCCATTGGTCAGCACCACCTTTTTAGTTTTCTATAAAAAACGCGTTCAAATTAGATTCAAAAATCTTCAGCATCCATAGATGTTAATCTCAAATTCCCGTTTTCTACGAGATAAAGTTCAAATTCATATGTATAATTTGTAAAGTCACGCATTTCACTCACCATTGAGTATTTTGTATGTTCACCAAATAAGTTTTCTTCTCCGTACCATGTTTCGCCTCTTGCGAAACAAACATACAACGTTTCTGCAGGTACACCAACAGATACCGTATCACCCGCTCTAACATAAAAACTCATAACAGTTACATCATTTATATCTTTCAGTTTTACTAAACAAGACTCATTATCATCAGTAATAACCGTAATCTCAGAACCATTATAAACCTCTCTACCAGATAATACTTCTCCACTTTTCGGTTCATTTACTGGGGTTAATTTTTTTGTCGACTCGTCTTCTTGACTTAATGTTGATATAATGCCAAGAACAAATAAGATAATAATAAATGTCAATGCAAATCTTTTAAACTTAAATGATTTATCATTATTCTTTTTTGTCACAGCAGCCTGAACTTTTTGGCTATTATATGTAAGAGAACTATTCGTACATAAATCTGAATTACTCGTTTTTTGTATCGCATATGGGCTTACATATTCAATATCGTTAAATTCCTTTTGTGGCGAATGTTGACATATTAGTTCAAATATAGCACAAAATTTTTCGTCATATTCAAAATACATTTTTGATTCGTCATCAAAAATAATCAATATGTATTTAGGTGAATTTTCTGCTAACAATTGACTAATTTCTTTTAAATTATCTAAATAAGAAATTACTATTTCTCTAATTTTACTTGACGGGCTAACCCCAATTTTAAACACATCAGGTGTAGCATTAACACGAATTTTGGAAGTAGATAAAGCCATAGAAGTATACGTCATTTCTTCATCTCTAAAATTTCTAATTGACTTGTAATAACCAATACTACTTGTGTAATTGAAATAGTAAACACTTTCAATTTTCATAATAAATTCATTCCCGTTTATTTTGTATCAAACAGACTTGGAAGCCTGCTATTATGTGTGATTCTGGACGATGTGGGTATCGTTCTCTAATTTTTCACTGATTTAAATTTCTTCGGGTCATCTAAGGCATCGTCCCCCACAAATTTATAATTCGAATTATAAATTTCGCATTATGAATTAAAAGAATCCCTCCACCGTGCAAAGCACGGTCCCCCTCCCTTTGACAAGGGAGGCTTTAATTAGTTCTTTGCTTTGTCGATAAGTTCGTAGAGAATTCCCATTGCTTCGATTGGTGTTAATGTATTTATATCAACTGTACGGAGTCTGTCCATAATATATTCTCTTGAATTTGATTCAAAGGACATTTGGATTTCAGGCTCTTTTTCTTCTGGGATATCTGTAACCATTTTAGGTTTCATTAAGTCGTTATCTTCAAGTGTTTTAAGGATTGCTTTTGCTCGTTTGATTACATTATCAGGTACACCTGCAAGTTTTGCAACTTCGATACCATAGGAGCCGTCTGCACCGCCACGGACAATACGACGAAGGAATGTAATATCGTCACCACGTTTTTTAACTGCGATATTATAATTCATTACACCGTCAACTGTGCCCTCTAATTCGGACAATTCGTGATAGTGAGTTGCGAAAAGTGTTTTTGCACCGATTTTCTTTTTGTCGGCAATATATTCAACAACTGAACGAGCAATACTCATACCGTCAAAAGTGGAAGTACCACGACCGATTTCGTCAAGGATAATAAGGCTATTTCTTGTTGCATATTTAAGAATTTCTGCAACCTCGTTCATTTCAACCATAAATGTTGACTGACCAGATGACAAATCGTCGGACGCACCAACACGAGTGAAAATACTGTCAACAATGCCGATATCCGCTGATTTTGCAGGAACAAAACAACCCATTTGAGCCATAATTGTTATAATTGCAATCTGTCGCATATAAGTTGACTTACCTGCCATATTAGGACCTGTGATAACCGCCATTCTATTGTCTTCACAATCAAGCAAAGTATCATTAGGTACGAACATTGTCTTTTTCTGTAAGATTTCCACAACTGGATGACGACCCTCGGAAATTCTTACAATACCCTTATCATTGATGTCAGGTCTTGTATAGTTATTTTTAACTGAAACTGTTGCAAATGAACAGAGAACATCTAAGAGTGCTATTGCATGGGCTGTACGTTGTGTTCTTAAATACTCTCCTGCAATCTTTTTACGGATAGAATTGAAAATCTCATATTCAAGACCAACGATTCTCTCTTGTGCACCCAAAACCTTTGTTTCAAGAGTTTTGAGTTCTTCTGTAATATATCTTTCACAGTTTGAAAGTGTTTGTTTTCTTATGTATGTATCAGGCACAAGCTCCTTATATGAATTAAGAACCTCAAAATAGTAACCGAAAACCTTGTTATAACCGATTTTAAGCTTTTTAATACCTGTTTTTTCCTGCTCGTCTGCTTCAAGCTTTGCAAGAACAGATTTACCACCATTTACAATGTCACGAAGTTCGTCAAGTTCTTTGTTGAAACCGTCTTTAATCATTCCACCCTCACGAACAGAGAATGGTGCATCGTCTTTAATTGCAACATCAATAAGTGAGCAAACATCGTCTAAAATATCAATTTCGTTAAAGATATATTTAAGTAAATTGCAATTTGCATCTTTAAGATTATTTTTGATTTCAGGAAAATTTTGAAGAGTTGTTTTAAGGGATAAAAGTTCCTTTGCATTTGCTGTGTTATATACAATACGAGTCATAAGACGCTCCATATCGTAAACACTTATTAAAAGTTCTGTTTCACTCTCACGAAGTTCTGTATTTTTATAAAGCTCATCAACCGCATTGAGGCGTTTTGAGATTTCTACACAATCATACAATGGTCGTTCAATAAATGAACGAAGCATTCTTTTACCCATTGCGGTTTTAGTTTTATCAAGTACCCAAAGAAGTGAGCCTTTTTTATCCCTATCACGCATTGTTTCGAGGAGTTCAAGGTTACGGATTGCAGAAATACCAAGATTCATAAGTTTTGCATCAGAATAAAAATTGATGTCCTTGATATTCTCCAAATCTCTTTTTTGAGTCGCACGAAGATAAGAAAGTGCTGCACCCAAAGCGCAGACTGCTGTATCTCTTTGATTAAGTGAAATTGTGCCTAAATCATTTGTATTAAAATGTTCTTTACACACATTTTCTGCATTAGTAAAATCAAATTCTTCAATCAATAACTCAACAGACGCTTCAAGTTTTTTAGATATAAAATCAGCAAGAGAGCTAAATGAAACTACCTCTTTGTTAAGTATAATTTCAGTTGGGTTATATCTACCCATTTCGTTGATTACTCTTTGCTCAATATTTTCAGAAAATTCTGTTAAATTGACCTCGCCTGTTGAAATATCGATAAAAC
>CALEIS010000073.1 GCA_937877675.1 uncultured Clostridia bacterium
AAGTCGCTATAACAGCAATAATTAAAATTACACTTGAACACGCTAATATTAACAATATATTACTGGATAACGTAAAATAGCTACAAATTATAACAAAATTTACTAATATTAATAATAGTGATAAAGGAAAAATGAGGAAGGTAAAGTTAATTCTTTCATTTGACTGTGATTTATTGATAATTTCAGATACAATTTTCAACAATACAAATAACAAAGATTTACTAAAAACAATCAATAGAATATAGGTATATGAATTGTTGATGAAATCACGCATGGTTTCGCCATTTATGAAGTTGAGAATGTTTAAAACAATAAACTCGGTTAAGAGAACTAAACAAGCTATTAAAGCAGAACAAAAAAATGAAAAACCAGTTTTTTGCTTATATAATACTTTGGCAAAAATGAAATGAAAAATTAGCATAAGAAGAATGTTAATTACGACATTATAATTGAATGTCAGGTTAAATGCACACATTATAATATAGCCTATCACTATAGCAATAGGATTTTTTATTTTAGATTCTGTTTTTTGTATGCCTTCATAGAAGGAAATCAATACAAGCGCTTCAATAAGTTGAAGAATAATATTTAGTAAAACTGAATGCATTCTATCTCCTCCTTTTAAGATAATCAAAAAAATATTTTCTAAACACTGATTGCTTTCTGTATGAAATGCCTATAATTTCACCCGTTGTTAGCTTCACCTCATTACGTTTATACTGGTCTATATAGTCAAGGTTTAAAATATAACTTTTATGAATTCTGTAAAAGCTTATATGCGTTAGCTGTTTCTCCCAATAGTCAATAAGGTCAAGTGAGTAAAAAATGCCCACAGTTGTAACAAGCTTAACTTTACGACCCACTGTTTCAAGATAAATAATATCTTTAATATTGATTTTTCGTATTGTATCAGTATCTTTTAAAAATAGTTCTACCGTTTTGTCATTGATTAGTTCAACCGCTTTATCAAGTCCAGTGCAAAATCGCTGATAATCTAACGGTTTTTTCATAAATCTTAAGGCGAATAAGTCCATTGCATCATCAATGTATTTTTCGTATTCTGTGATGAAGAAAATAATAATATTTTTGTTATTTTCTTTTAGTTTTTTTGCAATTTCAAGACCTGAAATGTTGCCTACTTCAATGTCCAAAAAAGCTATGTTGTATGTTTGTGCAGATTCTAATGCTTTTTGTCCATCATCAAATGAATCATAAAAGCAAGTAATAATTCTTTCTTCACAGTATTTAAGTAAACACTTGAGAATTACGTTGACACAGTTGATATCATCATCACAAATTAGTGCATTAATAGTCATATATTCTCCCTCAATTCCACAATGAAAATTTGTATTATTACTCAATTTAATTCTAACAAAAGTCCTTTTCAATAGCAAGCAAATTGCCAAACTGCATATATTTTACTGCAATTTTGCAAAAAAAGAAATGCACCCTAACAAGATGTCGTAAGGGTGCATATATATTATTTTAACTTAAACACTTGATTATATTCTGAACCGAAGTCTTCAATATTGGCAACAAGTCCAGAAACATCATAACTATAAACACGAGAAGCATAAATTCTCAGATAATTATTTGTAACCAAAGTTGAACCATCTTTAAAAACTATTACCCAATCATAAACACCTGAATCATCATAATAAGGTGATGAATTTAAATAGTTGGTCAGCAATTCAAATTCAACGACATAAGCTATTTCTTTGCCTTCAAGCATACTTGCAATATGACCATAAGGGTCATCCATCGGCTCACAAGGTGTAAGAACTCTTGTGTGCATTATCTCAAGATGCTTATCTGTATAACCTTCCTCAGAATAAATTTTTTCCCACTCTTTTTTTAAGACAGAAATTGCATTTTCTACCCTTGCATCCTTTTTGTTGGCATCTTGGTTTATAGTTTCGTTTTCTTTTTCATCTGTAATTTGTTTAGTTGTTTCATTCGTTGTTTTAACATTGTCGTCAACAGTTAATTTATCCACAAGAATAAAAGCACTAAGACCAACAAGCAACACAGCCATAATAACTATTATTGTAATTAAAAGTGGGTTTGTCTTTTTCTTATCGAGTGAATTACCACAAACGGGACAAAACTTTGAGCCTACCTCTAATTGTTTACCACATTTATTGCAAAACATATTTATCACCTTCACATTGGTTTATATAACAATGCTACATCATATATTTGTTTTTGTCAAGAAAGCCATTAACTGGCAAATTCCAATTTATCTGTCTGTTTTAATATAACACATAAAAAACACACCCTATGACTTGTGATTGTCATAGGGTGTTTGGTTATTTAATTAATCCAATGGTTTCATTGTTGGGAAGAGAATTACGTCACGGATTGCCTGACTGTCTGTAAGGAGCATTGTCATACGGTCGATACCGAAACCGATACCGCCTGTTGGTGGCATACCGAGTTCAAGAGCATAAAGGAAATCTTCGTCTGTTGTATTAGCTTCTTCGTCACCGAGTGCTAAAAGTTCTTCCTGTGCCTTGAATCTTTCTCTCTGGTCGATTGGGTCATTAAGCTCTGAATAAGCATTTGCCATTTCCCAACCGTTCATGAAGAACTCAAAACGTTCAACATAATTAGGGTCTTCAGGCTTTTTCTTTGTAAGTGGAGAAATCTCAATTGGATGGTCCATAACAAATGTTGGCTGAACAAGGTGGTCTTCAACAAATTCTTCAAAGAAGAGATTGAGGATATCACCCTTCTTATGATGCTTTTCAAATTCAACATGGTGCTCCTTAGCAACTGCCTGAGCCTCTTCTGTTGAATGAATTTCATTAAAGTCAACACCTGAATATTTCTTAACTGCATCAAGCATTGTGATTCTCTCAAATGGCTTACCTAAATCCATTTCAATTCCGTTGAATACGATTTTTGTTGTGCCGAGAACTTCCTGTGCTACATAACGATAAAGATTTTCTGTTAAGTCCATCATACCGTGGTAGTCAGTATATGCCTGATAGAGTTCCATAAGTGTAAATTCTGGATTATGTCTTGTGTCAAGACCTTCGTTACGGAAAACACGACCAATTTCGTAAACTCTTTCCATACCGCCAACGATAAGACGTTTTAAGTAGAGTTCAAGAGAAATACGAAGTTTGATATCAGTATCAAGAGCATTGAAATGTGTTTCGAATGGTCTTGCTGCTGCACCACCTGCGTTGTAAACAAGCATTGGTGTTTCAACTTCCATAAAGCCTTCACCATCAAGGTATT
>CALEIS010000074.1 GCA_937877675.1 uncultured Clostridia bacterium
AGAATTTCAAGCATTCTCTTTGTACCAAGACGACAATGAACACATTTACCACAAGATTCTTTTGCAGTAAAGTCAAGGAAGAAACGAGCCATTTCAACCATACAAGTACTATCGTCCATAACAACCATACCACCTGAGCCCATAATTGCACCCGTAGCAGAAAGTGCTTTATAGTCAATTACAGTGTCAAGTAATTCTTCAGGAATACATCCACCTGAAGGGCCACCCATCTGTACTGCTTTAAAATTTTTGTTATTTTTAATTCCGCCACCAATATCAAAAATAACATCACGGAGAGTTTTACCCATTGGAATTTCAACAAGTCCACCACGCTTGATTTTACCAGTAAGTGCAAAAACCTTTGTACCCTTGCTGTTTTCTGTACCCATTGATGAGAAAGCATTACCACCATTAAGCATAATCCAGCTTACATTTGCAAAGGTTTCAACATTGTTGATGTTTGATGGTTTATGCCAATAACCTGACTGTGCTGGGAATGGTGGTTTAAGTCTTGGCATACCACGAGAGCCTTCCAAAGACTCAATAAGTGCAGTTTCTTCACCACAAACAAATGCACCTGCACCTGCTTTAATTCTGAAATCACAAGAAAACTCTGTGCCCATAATATTCTGACCGATAAAGCCTTTTACTTTTGCTTGGTCAATAGCATTTTGAAGTCTTCTGATTGCAAGTGGATATTCGGCACGGACATAAACGATTGCTTCACTTGCTCCTATTGCGTAAGCACCGATAAGCATACCTTCAATGAGATTATGTGGGTCACCTTCAATAACAGCTCTATCCATAAATGCACCTGGGTCACCCTCATCGGCATTACAGATAAGGTATTTCTTGTCCCCTGTTGATTGACGAGCAGCATTCCACTTAAACCAAGTTGGGAAACCTGCGCCACCACGACCTGCAAGACCTGAAACCTTGATTTCTTCAATTACATCTTCAGGTGACATTGTTGTAATTACTTTTTCGAGTGCTTTATATCCGTCGTCATTTGTATAATCTTCAATAATTTCGGGATTTATAATACCACAATGACGAAGAGCAATTCTTGTTTGCTTATCTAAAAACTGTTTGTCATCATCGGAGATTTCATATTCTTTTACTGATGCTAAATCCTTATTATTGATTGCAACTGCGATTTTTTCTGCGATTTCGCCAGTTACTTTTACAAATCTATGAAGTCCATCATCTGCATAAACATCAACGATGGGTTCAAGATAACACATACCGATACAACCAGTAACAGTAAGTTGATTATTTGACATATCAAGGGATGAATTTAAAACATCAAAGGCTTTTTGAGCACCTGCAGCGATACCACAACTGCCCTGACCAACTGCAACTTTCATTATTCTTCCTCCCCTGCTTTTTCTTGTAATTCTTTAAAGATTGACACTGCTTTTTCAGGTGTTAATGAGCCGTAAGTGTCATCATTTATCATCATTACAGGTGAAAGGCTGCAACAACCTAAACAAGCAACATTTTTAAGGGTAAAAAGACCGTCTTCTGTTGTTTCACCGTCTTTAATACCCAAATATTCATTGATTACCTTTTCAATCTGTAATGAGCCATTAACATGACAAGCAGTACCCTGACAAAGCATGATGAGGTACTTGCCAACAGGCTGTAATCTGAACTGTGAATAGAATGTTGCAACACCCATTATTTTAGTTACTTTAATTCCTGTTCTTTTTGAAATATGTAAAATAACATCAACAGGCAAATAGCCATAAATATCCTGTGCATTCTGCAATATTGTTATAAGACTTCCCGGTACAGTCGCATATTTTTGCAAACAAGGTTCAAGAAGTGAGAAATCACTTGCATTTTGACAATTACAATTCATACTGAAACCTCCGTATAAAAACCTAACATATATGATAATACAAAATGAGCTTTTTTTCAAACAAAAAATACTGTAAATTTGTAGAATTTTATCGACTTTCTCAACAAAAGAGTATATAATATTAACAATAAAAATGAATTGAGGAATTATATTGAAAAAATATTTATATGAAATGCATTTTCACACAAAAAACACTAGCAACTGTGCTAATGTTTCTGCAGAGATTGCAGTTGAAGAATATATAAAAGCAGGATATGAGGGAATCGTTGTAACCGACCATTTAAGCCCATCAACATTTATGAAATACGGTAGAGAATTGTTACCTTGGAAAAAGAAAATTGACTTCTTTCTTCGTGGTTATAAATCTGCTCTTAAAACTGCAAATGGTAGAATTCCTGTACTTTTAGGTATGGAACTTCGTTTTCGTACAAGTGAGGGAGAAAATGATTATCTTGTTTATGGTATAAACGAAGATTTTCTCTATAACACACCTGACATACTTAATATGAACAGCAGAACCTTCTATGAATTAGCACAGAAGAATGGATTTTTAGTATTTCAGGCACATCCTTTTAGAATTGGTATGAAAGTGACAAATCCCAAATATCTTGATGGTGTTGAAATCTTTAACGGAAACCCAAGGCACAATTCAAGCAACGATATTGCAGAAGCTTGGGCAAAAAAATATGACCTTTTGGTCACATCAGGTTCCGATTATCACGAAATTGAAGATTTAGGTTCAGGTGGAATCTGGTTTAGCAAAGAGATTACGGATAATAAGACATTGGTTGAGGAATTATTAAAAAGAAATTACGAAATTAAGAGAAAATAAAAATATAAGACTGAGGGATATGTACTACCCCTCAGTCTTTTTTGTAAGTTATTCAGTTATTCAACTATAAGTTTTCCGTCAGCATCAACATTGTAATATCCTGTTGCGATTGGTGTGCCATCTGCAAAGGTAAGACCATTGATTCGCTCTTCATTGAGATAAACCTTCTTGTCTTTAACAATTTCGTGTCTATCACCAATGA
>CALEIS010000075.1 GCA_937877675.1 uncultured Clostridia bacterium
CCGTATTGCTTGAAAAAGCGATATATTATAACGGCTATTGTTGTATGTAATGTAATATAAACACATCTCAAGAAAATGAATATTCCGTCAGCAGAGCCTTTAATGGCAGTCCAAATTCGTACAGGAAGATAGGAAAATAATGAGGCAAACTGTGTAAGATGCCACTCGCTTTGAACTAAACTATCACCATTTATCAGCCTGAAAGGAACGGTTACATAATGACTTTCGTCGTCCGAAAATGGTATGACGAAAAGAAATATCAGATGTATTAACAATCCAACCGATAAGGCTATGAAAAATAATAGATTGGTATTTTTTGTTTTTTTCATAACAGATACCCTCTGAAATCAGTATATTATATCACTTAATGTTATCATAAAATGCAAATCAAGTCAAACCCATATTGTTATTTGTTGAATTTAATAATAATTGGTTGTAAACACTTGATATTGGTTTATTTTCTGTGATATAATACTATGAATAATAATTTGGAGAAGTGTGCTATGAATAGAGTAATGTTGCTTTATCCCCCAGGAAAAGCATATCAACGAAGTGAAGACCGAGCACAATGTAATATCGAAGATTCTGCGGTAGCATCTACTCACGCATGTAATGACATCGGTTATGCTGCAGCTGTTTTGTTAGAAAAAAACTATTCTGTTTTTCTTAAAGATTATCAGACAGAATTGGCTACAAAAGAGCAAGTAAAAGCAGATATTGAAGAATTTAAACCTGACTTGATTTTTATAAGCATTACAAATGCGACTATATATGACGACCTTGATTTTATAAACTGGATAAAGTCTTTCCACGATTGCAAATTCGTTATAAAGGGTGCTATTTTCTATAACCCTAAAAAGAGCCTTCTCGAAACCCTTGACCTTAGTAATGTTTCTTGCTTGGTTGGTGGTGAAATCGAGTTTATTATGGGTCCTGTTACTGATTGCCTTTTAAGAAATGAGGGTAATCTTGACGACATCCCCGGAATTATTTACAACAATGGTAGTGAGTTCGTTTCAACAAAATTTGACTGTTGGAATAAAAACCTTGACGAGCTTCCATTCCCTGCAAGGCATTTAATGAATAACGCAATTTACACTCGTCCTGACACAGGTGAGCCTATGGCGACAATTTCCGTTGCAAAGGGTTGTCCGTCAAACTGCATTTACTGTCTTACACCAATTATTTCAGGCAAAAATGTCAGACTCAGAAGTGTCCAGAATGTTTTTGCTGAAATTGAAGAATGTTACTACAAGTTTAACATCAGAAATTTCTTCTTTAAGGCAGACACATTCACTATTGATAACGAGTGGGCATCCGAGTTATGTGATAAAATTATAAATTCCCCACTTAACGGAAAAATTGAGTTTACTGCAAACTCCCGTACAAAGCCATTGTCCTTTGAATTGTTACAAAAAATGAAACAGGCAGGTTGCTTTATGCTTGCAGTTGGCTTTGAAACAGGCTCAGAGAAAACTATGAAGCTTATTAAAAAAGGTGCTACTCTTGAAGATAGTATCCGTGCAGCTTCACTTATCAAAAAAGCAGGAATTCCTTTGTTTGGTTTCTTTATGGTAGGCTTCCCTTGGGAAACAAAGGAAGACATTAAGGCAACTGAAAAATTTATTCTTAAAATAAACCCTGACTTTATCGAAATACATATTGCTATGCCATACTATGGCACAGAGCTTTATCAATACTGTGTTGACTATAACACATTGACTGACTTGGCTTGGGGTAACGACTATTATGCTCCAAACACTATTGGTACAAGCACAGTAAGTCTAGAAGAAGTTACAAAAATGAAAAAGCAGATGCAACTTAAATTCTATCTGCGACCAATATATATTCTCAAAACATTAAAAAAGTGCATAACATCATTTACTCAGTTTAAGAACTATGCACAACACGCAATCAAACTTTTAAAGAAAAATCTTTTTTGAGGTAAAAAATGAAAGTTTTATTCATTAACCCTTCTGTTGGCTATTACACAAGAGCCCTTTCAAATCCGTTGGGACTTCTTTCAATAGCCACTCACGTAAAAAACAACGGACACGAAGTAAAGCTCGAGGACCGTTGTGTTAACAAATCAAATATCAATAAATTGTTGGATTCATATAAACCTGACATTATCGGTGTATCCCTTATGTCATCCCGTGGTCTTATAGATGCTGAAAAAATCTCAAAGGCTGCAAGAGCAAGAGGTATTCCGGTTGTCTGGGGTGGACAGATGCCATCTCTTCAAATGGAGCAGGTGTTAGACCTTGACCTTGTGGATTATATTTCATACGGTGAGGGTGAAGAAACTTGGCTTGAAATGATGAATGCTCTCGAAACTGGCAGACCATTCTCTGAAATTCAAGGCTTAGCATACAAGGAAAACGGAAAAGTAGTTGTTACTCCTTGTCGCAAATTTGCTGACCTTCGTGATATGCCTGTTTCTGACTACACACTCATTGACCCACCAAAATATATGCAGACATATCTTGGTTGTAAAAAGATGATGTACATATATTCTGCAAAGGGTTGTCCTTGCAGATGTGCTTTTTGTTCAAATATGAATTTCCACAAAAGCACTTACAGAAAGCGTCCTAACGAGTATGTTTTGGAAGAAATTCGTTATCTTATAGAAAATCACGGTGCAGACGGTTTCTTCTTCTCGGACGAGCTTTGGGTTGTAAAAAGAGAAGATTTAGTTGATTTCTGTGAAAAAGTTCACGAAAGTGGCTTAAAATTCCAATGGGGTATCGAGCTTCGTATCGGTATGTTTGGTGAAGAAGAATATCAAATGCTTTACGACGCAGGTTGTAGATGGATTTTCTTCGGCATTGAAACAGGCTCAAAGGAAATGCAGAAAATCGTTCACAAAAATATTGATTATAATAAGATTGCACCTACATTTGAAATTCTTAACAGAATTGGTATCACAACCATAGGTTCATTTATTATTGGTTTCCCAGATGAAACTGTTGACCAACTTAGAGATACTGTTAAGCTTCTCAATACAGTTAAAGCAAATCTTACCCCTGTTTTCCACTTTACACCTATTCCTGGTACTGAACTTTATGACCAGGTTGTGGCAAACGGAACTTACAAAGCACCAAAGACTCTTAAAGCAATGAGCAAGGTTGTTGCAACTGAATCATTGGGTGTAAACCTTTCAAAAGTTCCAAGTGTGGACTTGAGAGTTATCAGAAGCTGGTACTTGTGGAAGAGTTTTTCAAATAAAGGTGCTTTGCAAGAGCATGGTGCATTTGAATTTGCAAAAGAAACAATTCTTAATGGACTTCACTCCATTTCCCTTAAAGGTCCAATCAATTTCTTTATTGACGGCTTTAAGGCTTTATATGAATTTTTGTATATTTTCTGGTATTCACACGCATATCCAAAAATCATTAAAAAGTATGATTTAGACAAAACTTACGATTAAGGTGACAAAGATGAGTAAAAAACTAATTTCAATTGTTGTTCCCAATTTCAACGAGGCAGATACTCTTGATGAGTTGTACGAAAGAACAACAAAAGTTATGCAATCTCTCACAAAATACGATTATGAAATCGTGTTTTTTGACGACGGCTCAACTGATGGTTCAAAAAAGAAAATAGAAGAGCTTTGCCAAAAAGACAAGCATATCAAAGCAGTTTTTTATTCAAAGAATTTCGGTTATGCAAAGGGTACATTCTACTGTTTCCAACAGGCAAAGGGTGATTGTGCAGTAATTTTACACGCAGATTTACAGAACCCACCTGAAGAAATTCCAAGACTTGTTGAAAAATGGGAAACAGGCGCTCAAATCGTTTTCGGTGTTAAAAATCAAAGCCGTGAAAACAAGTTTGTTTACTTTATCCGTACAATTTTCTATTGGGTAATCAATAACATTTTTGGCGTTAAAATGGTGCCACATGCAACTGAATTTGAGTTGTTTGACAAAAGTTTTATTGATGTACTTAAAAGAATTAACACAAACGAGCCATTCCTTCGTGGTCTTATTTACGAATACGGCTCATCCTTTGAATTTGTTTATTATACTCAGGAAAAACGAAAGAAAGGAAAGAGCAAATTCACCCTTTCTAAATACTATGACTTTGCGGTTTGTGGTATTGTAAATGCCTCAAAGGTTTTACCAAGACGAGTAATTGCTGTATCAATAATTATGATGCTTTTAACTATTGCAGAGCTTCTTATTTTCTGTGTACCAAACGCATTTGATTTAGGACTTAATGAAGCATTTACTAGCATTATGATAAGATTAGCAATCATCTTCATGGGATTACTTTTATT
The DNA here is from genome assembly GCA_937877675.1 of uncultured Clostridia bacterium. Lineage (GTDB taxonomy): Bacteria > Bacillota > Clostridia > Oscillospirales > Acutalibacteraceae > Fimenecus. The sequence continues at coordinate 4,283 of CALEIS010000075.1, forward strand.
GATGGTTTGCTTCTGTGCAGAGCATCTTATTTCACTTCCTCGTAACAATGGTGAAAAGCCAATCATCATTGAGGAGAGAAGAATTAACTACTAAAAAACTATTCACCAAAGCAGAAAAGAGGGATGTTTATGATTGGTGTGATATTGGCTGGTGGTGATGGCACTCGTTTAGCGAAAAGCACCGGTCAGGACATCTGCAAGTCATTGAGGAAAATAAATGACAAGCATTTAATTGAATTTGCACTGGACAATTTAATTGCATTAAACATAACTGATGCTTATGTGGTTATTGGTAAACAAGGTGACTTAATCAAAGACGCTATCGGAAGCAAATATAAAAGCCTTAATGTAAATTATGTCCGTCAACCACAGCAAATCGGCTTGGTCAACGCTTTTGTACAGGCTTTGAATGTTATTGATGACAAAGAAACTGTAATTTTACAGTTGGCAGATGAAATTTTTGTTGATTTAAAAACTGAAGCAATAAAAAATGCCTTAATTTCTGATAATTCCAATTTCTACTGTGGCGTTACATACGAAGAAAACGAAGAAAAAATTAAAAATAACTTTTCTGTTGAATCCGATGAAAATTCTGTACTTATAAAATGTATAGAAAAACCTACAGTTGTCACTAACAATACAAAAGGTACAGGTTTTAGCATATTCAATGGCAAGTCACAGAAGATTATAAAAGAAACATATGCAACAAATCCTGAAAAACTCTATGATTTGTGCGACTGCTTCAACTATTTAACAACATTGGGTTATGGTGGCTCCGTCCTTTTTATTGCAGAAAGAGAATTTAATATAAATACTGTTTCCGATTTAACTGAAGCAGAAATATTCTTTAAATAACAAAACCGAAATCCTTGAAATATAGGGTTTCGTTTTTTTATACCATCCTTTCTTTAAAGAGTAAATTAAAATTACAAAAGCAAATCGCAAACAAGTATGATAATATATGACACAATAAGTAGGTTTTGTTTTTTCGACAAATATTGCATTTCTCTACATTTGATGTATAATGTAATCATATAAAGGAGGGTAAATTATGTTCTGTCCAAAATGTGGAAAACAAATTGATAGTAACATGAAGTTCTGCGCTGGGTGTGGCGCTGATTTAGCTTCTGTACCTGTTCAACAAAACACACAACCAGCACCCAAACCAATCCCACCGGTTAAACCGTTTAAACCTATTAAACCGGCAAAAATCCCGAATAAAGCTCCTTCTGAATCCGGTAAATTGAAATTCACAAAGAATGATGCTATTGATATGGGATTGTGGTTAGGACTTGCTGCTAGTTATGTATGTATTTCCTTAATTTTTATAATGATTTTCAATATGGAAAAAACAATTTCAGTTGCATCAATTTTCAACAGTTCATTTAAGAGTCAAATCAGTCTTCAAAACTTTATGGATATTCTTTTCATGGGTAACAGACTTTTTAACACTACCGTACTTTCAAAAGCATTGAGTATTGGTATTGAGATTTTCTTCTACTCTGTACCTGCTTTTGCTGCTTTGGCATTAGCTAGTACTTTCTTCAGTAAAGGAAAACTGGTTTTCCATGTTACATCATCCATCGTTTCGTTTATTTCTGCTATTTTGTTAGCAGTTGTTGTACCAGTTTCATTTGGACTTGTTCCAGGGTTCAAAACTGCATTGGCAACTAGAATTGGTATGCTTCCTGAAGATATGGGAAAGATTTCATATACTCCATTTATTATCCATGCTATCGCAGTTGCACTACTTATCGCAGTTTCAACTGTCTTTGCAATAATGCTCAACAAGAGGAGGAATAAGAAATGAAAAATAAAGCAGAAGTTTTAAAGAAAGTTCGTAAAATCTTAAAAATATTTCTTATTGTGACCCTTTGTTTAGGTATTGTTTCAACTACCTTTGGTATTGTGGCAGCTGCTTTGGGTAAAAAGAATTCGGGCAACAACGAAAATGGTGAAACTCCTGAGGGTGAAAATCCTAATGGTGACACACCAACCGAAGAAACTGCAACCTATGATTTTCCTACACAAAATTATGATTTAAGTAACGAAGTCACAGTAAAAGATACTGTTTCCATGCTCACTGACGACCAGTCAGATAAAATCAACGCATCTATAGTAGATATTCAGGAATATTCCTCATACTATAACAACAGATACAGTATCCAACTTTCAAACGAAGACCCTACTTTCCTTGATGGAATCAATCGTGGAAATGTCATCTATCTTAAAGGTGACGAGAATACTCCTTTTGGCGGAAATCGTTTCCTTAAGGTTGACTATATTTATAGTTATGGTGGCTCTGCAACTATGGAAGTAAGTGAGCCAGGTTTTGAAGAGGTTTTCGATTCTCTTGAAGTAAGTACATCAGAAATGCTTACCGAAAATAATTTCGTTGACGCATATTATATGGGTAACACAACATCCCACTTTGGTGATGCTGATGTAGAAGTAGCACCTGTTTCTGAAAATAAAAGTTTAGATGCTTCATCTGCACAGGGTCTTGCCTATAAAGCTAATGGTGTAGAGGTTACACAAACTGCAAACCAATTTAGCACCGCTGGTGGCGACCTTATTGTTACACTTGATGTAAATCTTGGTAAAGAGGACAAAAATGAGGCTGAAGATGAAGACGAAGGTATTTTTGATATTGATACATCCTGCAAACTTACAGGTCAAATCGGTATTAAAGACCTTGCAGCCCACCTTGTAATTGATATGCCAAGCATCACAAATCTTCAGGAATTCTATGTTGGACTCAGCGGTCAGCTTTTTGCAGATGTTCATCTTAACGGTGAAATCAGTGCAACAGCAGCAGGAGAAGCAACTAAGAAGGAATGGAAATATCTTACACTTGAAGGAATTAACGAAAAACTCCTTCCTCTTGCAATTTTCCAATTCCAGGGTACAACTCCTGTTAAAATTTCAAGAAGTATGTATGAATCAGCACAAGAATCCGTTTTACCAACTATGTATATTGTGATTTATTCTGACTGGGAAGGAAACATCACAGTTGGTCTTGAAGCAGGATTTACATATGCTCACACTTTCAACAATGGTCTTCGTCTTTGTGAAAAAGGTGAAAAATGTATCAGATTAGAAAAATATCCATACACAAAGGCATATGATGTTGAGAGTGAAGATGGTCTTGTATGGGATGCTAAACTTAACTTTAATGCAAATACAGATGTCACCTTGTTAGGTACTTCTATTCTTTTCTATGTTGCAGGTGTTAATGTTGCAGAAATCTCTGCAGCAAGAGTTGGTATTCAGGCAGAGGCAAATGCTACTGTTGAAGCAAACTCCAAAGATGGAATTAAATTATCCAACTCTAGCTCCAACTATTATTATGCACGACTTTATCTGAAGCTCCTTGAATTCAAAGTTAAAATCACCGCAAATGGTGAAAAATGGCTTAATAGAGTTTCTCTTGATGTTGATTTCCAATTTGCATTACTGGATTTAACATTATTTGAATTAGGTAATCAACCGGATAAATATAAACCTGTTGTGCCTGTTTCGTCCGAAATTGCACCTACGGATTTCACCTCTGTAATTTCCCTTGTATTTGACGTTTCAGGCTCAATGGATGGCACTGTTGATACCGGTGAAACAAAACTTCAAGCAGCAAAAGATGCTTCAGAAATTATTGTTTCTACAACAGAAAAATGGGCTGAAAAATATCCTGATGAAAAATATGGTATCGGTGTTATTCAGTTTTCTGACTATGCCGAAACTGTTACAATTCCTCACGTTGATTATGATTACATAAACCAATGTATCAAAACTATGGGTGATGGTGGCGGAACTAATATTTACACAGGTATAGACAATGGTATTTCCCAATTAGATGCAGTTACTTCAAGTAACAAAATCATTATCCTTATGACTGACGGTCAGGACAGTAATGACAGCCAGACTCTTGAATCTGCAAGAATTGCTGCAAGTAAGGGCATTAAAATCTACACTATCGGTTTTGGCTCTGGCGTTGATGAAGACCTCCTTAAACAAATCGCTTCTATAACAGGTGGCGAATACAGATTTGCTGACACAACAGGCATTATGGGTATTGTTGGTGGCTTTATGTATGCTCAGCAATCAAGCACATCCGATGTTCTTGCAGAATCTGAAGGTACTGTTTCCGAAGGTGAAACAACTGCTCCACAGAGCTTTGTTGTCAGAGATGCAAATGGCGACCTTTATGTTACAACTGCATGGCCTGGTTCTTTCCTTGACACAATCCTTGTTGACCCAACAGGTAGAGTTGTTGATGAGGATTATCCAGGTGCATCCATTGACGAAAGCACAATTCCATCAATTATAACTGTTACAAACCCAATCCCCGGCAAATGGTCATATAAAATCAAGGGTGTTGAAACATCCTATGAAAATGAACCTTATTACACAATCGTTTCATTTAAGAATACAAAGAACGCAACTATTAATGAGCCTATGACAGAAATACAAAATGTTGCTTCATATTGTATTCCAATCGGTGTTTACTCCACTCTTGTAAGCTCAATGTTACTTGTCTGTGTTGGCAAGAAAAAAGATGAGGACGAGGGTACTCCTGAGGAACAACCTGAAATCTAAAATTACATCCAGTCCTTAAACAAAAATAAAACCTTGGTAGTCTTTCGATTACCAAGGTTTTTCTCATATATCAATTTCAATTCCAACTGGACAGTGGTCACTGCCCATAATTTGGGTATAGATTTTACTGTCCTTTACTTTTGGCATAATTCGGTCGGACACAACAAAATAGTCGATTCTCCACCCTACATTCTTCTCCCTTGCGTGGAACATATAACTCCACCAAGAGTATTCAACTTTTTCAGGGTAAAGAGTACGGAAAGTGTCACTAAAACCTGCATTTAAAAGTTCTGTAAACTTATTTCTTTCTTCATCAGTAAATCCTGCACTGTGATGATTTGTCTTTGGGTTTTTAAGGTCAATTTCCTCGTGTGCCACATTCAAATCTCCACAGTAAATGACAGGTTTTGTACTGTCAAGTGATTTTATATATTCCCTTAAATCGTCTTCCCATTCCTGACGATAATCAAGTCTTGCAAGTTCTCGTTGTGAATTTGGTGTGTAAACACAGAGAAGATAAAAATTTTCATATTCAAGGGTGATTGCTCTACCCTCGTGGTCGTGCTTGTCAATATCAAGACCATACCACACGCTGATAGGCTCATGCTTTGCGAAAATTGCAGTACCTGAATAGCCTTTTTTCTCTGCCGAATACCAGTATTGATAATATCCTTGAGGCTTAAAATCTGCTTGGTCAGGTTGCATTTTTGTTTCCTGAATACAGAAAAAATCTGCATCCTCATTCTTAAAAAATTCTTCAAAGCCTTTATTTAAACACGCACGGAAGCCGTTAACATTCCAAGATATAAATTTCATAGTTTTATTTCCTTTTTACTCATTTTATAGAGGCTGTCGAGTCGTCAACCCATAAGTTTTATAATGATTTTTGTTGCGGGACGCCAAGGTTGTCGTCCCCTACAACAGACTAATTTGGTTTCATATTATATTCGCAACGCAGTTCCTTCATTTTGCACTTTGCGTTTTGCGCTTTGCATTTTACTTTTCTTTAACAATACTTAATCTGTCAAAAATTCCACCTGCAAAACTGCCTGTTTCTGCTTGGAATTTTACTGTTATTTTATCCTTGTTCCCTATCATTCCTTGTGGAATTTCGTAATAAACATCATAGAATTTGTTTGGATATGGATTTTCGAGAGTAACATCTGCTAAAAGTTCACCATCAACGAAGATTTTGAATTTTCTGCCAACATCACCGCTGAAATATTTCACTTTAAGATAATTTGTTGTGGTGTTATCCACTGCCATATCATAACTAAACCATCCGTCGGACAAAGCATCACGATAAATAAGTCCGTTAAAATTTCCTGATGTTGAATTTTCGCATTTCATATTATGTGAGAATTCGTACTGGTCATTACCAACAGGTAAGGAGTCGATTACAAGATATTTGTCTTCTTCATTTTCAGGAAGCTTTGTTCTAAAATCGGCAAGAGTGAAATAAATTCCGTAACGGCTTGTGTGTTGCTTGTAATGTGGTGAGAAAATGAGATTTTGGTTTGTTCCTTTAAGAGAAAATTCAAGACTATCCCCTATTCTCACAAGGTTTTTATCTATATTACGAAGCCATTTGTTGGTTGTTCCCTTTTCGATAACAAGAATTTCGCTGACAGAGGTATCCCACAAAGGCACAGTAACATTAACACCAGTTGTTCCTGTGTTCATATTATTTGTTCCCATATTTGCACTAAGTACCCAAGGACCATATTTAAAAGCAACTGCATTTTCGTTGTCAGGTAACGGATGAACAGTAATGCTCATTGGCATTTCATATTCAATTACATCTCCGTCCTTCCACTCTCTGTCAAGGGTGATAAAACCATCTTTTTCAATTACAAGTTTTCTGTCCCCATTGATTTTAACAGTTGGTCTGTCCTCACACCAATCAGGCACACGAAGAACGATTTCTGCATCCCCTGAGCCATTTACAGTAAATGTTACCTTTGGTAAATCTGCCTTTTGGGTTATTGTAAGTCCTTTTTCTTCCCAGACTACCTTTGATGATGTGTAACGATTTACGAAAATACGATTTTCGTCGTGGAAATAGATACTATCCCCAAGTTTTGAGAAATTTTCCATACCTGAGCCAGTGCAACACCAGAAATGGTCAAATGGTGAACTGTAAACCTTGAAAAACCCTGTTGCCATTGGTTGGAAATAGGTTGTCATTCCTGTTTCAGGGTTTTGTGAAGACAAAATCGCATTGATAAATGTGTTTTCGTAATAATCGGAATATTTCACATCCCCCGTCACTTTGAAAAGTTCACGAGTGAGTTTAAGCATATTATATGTGTTGCAGGTTTCACAGTTACAACTTGTTCTTTCGGCATCAAGTATTTTTGACTCACCAAAATGCTCCCATTCGCTGTTGCCACCTGTGATATATGTGTGATTTTCCACAACTATCTGCCAAAAGTTTGCAGCAACCTGCAAGTAATATTCTTCACCTGTTACAGTATAACGGTTAATTGCACCAATGATTTTTGGAATCGTTGTATTTGCATGTTTTCCGTTAAGAATGTCCTCACCCTTATATAAAGGCTCAAAAAGTGTCATTTCATCAAAACTGTGTGCAGCAGATAAATGCTTTTCACTTTTTGTATGCTTGTATAATTTGTAAAGGCAGTCATTCATTCCACCATATTCAACATTCAATACAGTTTGTTGCATTTCAGGTGTCCATTTACTAGTGTGACTATAAACCCAATCACCAAGTTTTGATGCTATTGTAAGAGCATCTTTGTTGCCTGTTAAAGCATAAACATCAATAAGTCCTGCTAAAATCTTGTGCATTGAATACCAAGGCACCCAAGTCCCAGAGGTATCACCTTTTTCAATCTGGTCATAGTGGCTTTCAGGAATAGCATGGAGATAACCATTCTTTAACTGACATCCCTTTAAAACAGAAATCATATAGTCAGTAATTGCCTTTAATTCCTTGTCCTGTGATGTTGCATAGGCTTGAGCAACTGCTGTTAAATAATGTCCCAAGGTATGACCCTGAATAGCAGATGTTTCCCATCCACCATATTTTTCTGCATTAATTTTTCTGCCGGAAATATCACCAAAACCACGCATAAGACGGTCAGGCTCAAGAGATTTAAGGTATTGAACCTCTTTCTCAAAGGCATTTTGCTCATATTTATCTAAAAGTGTTACATTATGCATCTCGAATTCCTCCAAAGGCACTTTGAGTGGGTCAAGTTTTACTTTAATCAAATCACGATTTCCGAAAAACGGAAAAATCGACAAAATCGATAAAATAATTGCTATCAAATTTTTTAGCACAAGCATCTCCCCCTCTTTTTATGAATATTTTATCACATAACTCCCTTTACTGCAATATTGGAGTTTATCGGGATGTTTAATATTTTACCCCCCTCAGTCAAATGCTACGCATTTGCCAGCTCCCCCTCAAGGGTGGAGCCCAATATAGCCTTCCCCCTACGAGGGGAAGGTGTCACCGTAGGTGACGGAAGGGGGGATTGAATCTCCCCGACAAATCTGTAATTTTAAAATCGCTATATTTACATCTCAATAAACTCCTGAAAATGAAGCTAGAATTGTCCTTTTTAAAGCACAGGATATGTCATCTGTGTTGATTTGTTAACAATTCATTCATATTTTATTGACTATTTCATACAGATATGGTATAATTAGGTTACAAAATAAAGAAGGAGGTGTCACAATGTTAGCAACTATTTTTGAATTTGTTATGGGAATCCTTGGTAGTGCAGGTGCAGACCCAGAAGCAACAGGTATTGTTGGTCAGATTTTTGATTTTATCCTCAGCATCTTCGGTATGTAATTTAGTTTTATAGAAAATATAAGCCATCCTCTTGGATGGCTTTTTATTTTGTGTAGCAATTTTTCTTTGCATTTTTATGTATATGTGATACAATTAAAGTATTGGGAGGGAAAAATATGAAAACAAAACAGATAAGTCCTGAAAAAATGGCCAAAAAGCAACTTCGCAAAGAAAGAGAATTAAAATATTGGGAAAAGCAAAAAGCAAGACCAAAGGGTAATACATACTTCTGGTATCTTGTGTTAATTATCGCACTTATTTATGCAGTTGACGAAATTGCATCTCAAATCGGTACACTTATGCAGACGGAAATTGCAAACGACTTTTTCAATAGTGGAAGTGCCGTTACACTTCTAAATCTTTTACAGATTGTGGCAATTCCATTCCAGATTATCGGTATTCTTTACAGACCACTTGCAGACCGTTTTGGCAGAAAGACATTCTTAATTATCAACACATTCGGTATGGCTCTTGCAATGTTTGTGATTTTCCTTTCACAGAATATTATTATGTACTTTTTGGGTGCATGTCTGATTCTTTTCTTTGTGCCACACGATATGCACGTTGTGTATATTATGGAATCTTCACCTGCTAAAAGCCGAGCAATAACATATTCCGTTGTTAAATTCTTTGCCAATATGGCAGTTATGTTAGTACCATTCCTTCGTCGTTGGTTAATGACAACAGCAAGTGAATGGCGTAATGTTTACTTTATTCCTGCAGTTGTTGGTATTGTTGTTTCTCTTATTGCTCTTCTTTGTGCAAGAGAAACTGACGCATTTATTGATTCCCGTATCCGTTATCTCAGTATGACAGAGGAAGAATTACAAGCAGAAAAACTTAGAAAATCTGCACAGGATTCACAGGGTGGCGTTATTGATGCTCTTAAATTCGGTTTTAGCCACAAGCAACTTCGTTGGGTATTCATCTGTTTTGCCCTTGCAGGTATCGGTGTTATCGGTAGTCTGAATTATCAGGCAATTCTCACCCACGGTTATGCTCAGAGTATTTATGGCTCAAACACAAAAGAATTTTTGGACCTTGTAAGTGTTAAAGAGGTTAGTCAGGCACTTATTTTATATCCTATCGGTATGGCTCTTTCGCAGGTTATTATGGGCTTTATCTCCGACAAAAAAGGTAGAAAAGCAGCCGCAATTACTGTCGCAACAAACTGTGTTGTATCATTTGTAATCTTCGCATTAGGCGCAAGATTCAATTTCTTAACACCTGAAATCATAGGTTTCTTCTGTGGTACATTCGTTGGTAGCTACTACTCCACAAACGACGTACTTATTATGATGGCAAGTGAATCTGCACCGACAAATCTTCGTTCATCTGCAACTGCGGCACAAACTGTTGTAGGCTTTGCAGGATATGCTGTGGGCTTCCTTACAAATATGATTTTGGCACTTATTTTCGGTGACGGAATTATTGGTACAGTTGCTCTTTGTCTGCTTGTTCCAAGCTTTGTTGTTACAATTTATGCTCTTATTAAGAAAACCCACGATACAAAAGGCATTGACCTTGATAAAGTTACAGGAACTGAGTGGGACTAAATCAATGCTGAATTCGTAATGCGTAATGCTGAATTAAAAAATGAGAATGGATTTATCCATTCTCATTTTTGTTTTATATTTATTTGTAGTCCTTTAATTACGAATTACGCATTATGAATTACGAATTGAAATTTATTTCACACTTGAAATAAATTTCATAAACTGTGCTTTGCCTTCTTCTGTTCTGTCGAACACACCGCATTGACCGAGGATTGCAGTAAATACAATACCGATTTCGTCACGGAGAATCTCGTCACAGTTGTCTGCATTGATGTCGCTGTATTTTGACTTAATCATTTCTGCCCAATCAAAATGTTTTGCGATTCTTTCGTCTGCTTTGATGTCTTTATTTTCGAGAATTGCATCCCTTAAGATTGCCATTTCTGTTTTAAGACGAGCAGGAAGCACTGCAAGACCCATAACCTCAATAAGACCGATATTTTCTTTCTTAATGTTGTGGTATTCAGGATGTGGATGATAGAATCCGTCAGGATATTCTTCTGTTGTGATGTTGTTACGAAGAACAAGGTCTAATTCATACTTACCATCTCTGAATCTTGCGATTGGAGTGATTGTATTGTGAATTTCACCGTCTGTGAAAGCATAGATAAATGCTTCTTCGTCAGTATAATCACGCCATGCTGCAAGGATTTTACCTGCAAGAGCACACATTCTGTCTGTGTCTTCACTCTTAAGACGAATAACGCTCATTGGCCATTTTACGATGCCTGCTTCAACATCTTCGAAACCATCAAATGTGAATTTCTCTTCGTAATCAGCCTTTGCCATAGCAAATTCGTAGCTACCACCCTGGAAATGCTCGTGAGTAAGAATTGAGCCACCTGCAATTGGCAAATCAGAGTTTGAGCCAAGGAAATAGTGTGGGAATTTCTTAACGAAATCACAAAGTCTTCTGAATTTCTGTTCAGATATTTTCATTGGAGTATGTGCATCGTCAAAAATGATACAATGCTCGTTGTAGTAAACATAAGGTGAATACTGTAAAAATGCGTCAACACCATCAAGACAGATTGGAATAACTCTGTGATTCTGACGAGCAGGGTGATTAACACGACCTCTGTAACCCTCGTTTTCCTTACAAAGCATACATGTAGGATATGAACTCTGTTCCATTTTTGTAGCAGCAGCAATAGCCTTTGGGTCTTTTTCTGGTTTTGCAAGGTTGATTGTGATGTCAATATCACCATATTCTGTGCTTGTTACCCATTTAACATCATTCTTGATTCTATATTCACGGATATAGTCTGTTTTAAGAGCAAGATTATAGTAATAATCAGTTGCTGTCTTTGGAGAAACTGCATATTTTTCACTGAAAGTCTTAATAACTTGTGATGGTCTTGGAGTAAGCACTCCCATTACCTTTGTGTCAAACAAATCTTTATAGACGATTGAATCTTCACAAATTCCCTTGCTAACTGCATAGTCGAGAATAGTCTTTAAAATTTCTTCAAGGTTTTCACTCTTTACTTCTGCACCAGTTTCCATACTATCCATATCAAGGATTTCAAGTACACGGTTAACTGCCCAGACCTTGTCTTCTTTTTCAATTAAGTTTTCTTTTACAGCATACTCTACGAGAGAATTTATTGCTTCAAAAATATTCATAGGAACACCCCTTTTATAAGTCTAATATAATTATAGAGAAATTTTATTTCATTTCAAGATGTTTTTAGAAATATGTTGAATATTTTTTCAAGTTGTGATAATATACATTGGTTAATTTTGTGAGGTGTAAATAAAATGGTATGTAATAATATACTTGAAGCAATGGGACAGACTCCAATGATTCGTCTTAATAGAATGGTTGGTGAAGATAGTGCTCAGGTGCTTGTTAAATACGAAGGCCTTAATGTTGGTGGTTCAATTAAAACAAGAACTGCTTATAATATGCTTAAAGCTGCTGAAGAGCAGGGACTAATTAACGAGAATTCAATTATCGTTGAGCCAACAAGTGGTAATCAGGGAATCGGTCTTGCACTTATCGGTGCAGTTAAAGGATATAAAACAGTGATTATTATGCCTGACTCTGTAAGTGAAGAAAGAAGAAAATTGGTTAATCACTATGGTGCAGAAGTTGTGCTTATTCATGACGATGGTGATATTGGTAAATGTATTGACGACTGTTTGAAAACTGCTCTTAAAATGCAGGAAGAAAACCCAAATGTCTATATCCCACAACAGTTTACAAATCCTAAAAACCCAGAAGTGCATAAGCACCACACAGGTCTTGAAATTCTTGAACAGGTTGCAGACGACATTCACGGCTTCTGTTCAGGTATCGGCACAGGTGGTACACTCAGTGGTATCGGTGAAGTGCTTAAAAGACAGTATCCTGAAATTGAAATTTGGGCAGTTGAGCCACAGAATGCTGCAATTCTTGCAGGTGGCACAATTGGTACTCACCTTCAAATGGGTATCGGTGACGGACTTATTCCAGACAACCTTAACCAGAATATTTATGATGATATTTACATTGTAACTGACGAAGAAGCAATTCAGACTGCTCGTGATTTAGCTCGTCTTGAAGGCATTATGTGTGGTATCTCAAGTGGTACTAATGTTGCTGCTGCAATTAAACTCGCTAAGAAACTCGGCAAGGGCAAAACAGTTGTTACTGTACTTCCTGACACAGCCGAAAGATATTTCAGTACACCACTTTTTGAATGATGAATTCAGAGTGCAGAATGCAGAATTTAATACTTGACTAAAAATATAAGTTTTGATATAATACTTTGGATATTGAAACACAGTGAAAAAGAAAGTAAATTAAGTGAGTAACCTTACCAGAGAATTGTGCCGTGGCTGAAAGCACATAAGCCGAAACCTTAATTGAAGTTCCCTTTGGAGTGGCATCGTTGAACTAACAGTAGATGATGACGGTTTATTCCCGTTACAGGATACGGAAAGTGTTAGCTTTTGGCTAAAATTTGGGTGGTACCGCGGATTTTTATTCGTCCCATGCTCTTTGGAGTGTGGGACTTTTTTATTTCCCTATTTCCGATTATAAATTAAAGTGAGGAAGAAAAGATGAGAGAAAAACTTGAAGCTATCCGTGCTCGTGCACAAGCCGAACTCAGTACCTTTACTGAGCAGAGCCAACTTGAAGAATTCAGAGTTCAGGTGCTCGGTAAAAAAGGTGAACTTACATCTATGCTTAAAATGATGGGTTCACTTTCAGCAGAAGAAAGACCAATTATGGGTCAGGTTGTCAACGAGGTTCGTGCCTTTGTTGAACAGAAAATTGCAGAAAAGAGTCAGGAACTCAAAGACCTTGAACTTAAAAAGGAAATCGAAAGCACACCTGTTTTTGATATTTCTGTTCCTGCAAATTTAACTCGTGGTTCATACCACCCAATTACTCTTGTTCAGCGTCAATGCGAAAGCATTTTCCGTTCAATGGGCTTTAATATTGAAGACTATTCAGAAATTGTTACTGACTATGAGTGCTTTGAGGCACTTAACATTCCAAAGGACCACCCTGCAAGGGACATGCAGGACACATACTACCTTGATAATGGTCAGTTGCTTAAATCACACACATCAGCAGCACAGAATGCTATTTATAAAAAGTATAAGGATGCACTCGTAAACGACGGTATGCCAATTAAGGCTATTTTCCCAGGTCGTTGCTTCAGAAACGAGGCTACTGACGCTTGTCACGAAAATACATTCTTCCAGATGGAAGGCGTTATGGTTGATAAGGACATTTCAATTTCAAACCTTATTTACTTCATGAAAACAATGCTTTCAGAAGTTTTCCGTAAGGACATTAAAGTTCGTCTTCGTCCTGGCTTCTTCCCATTCGTTGAGCCTGGTTTCGAACTTGATATTTCTTGCCTTATCTGTGGTGGTGAGGGTTGTCCTTCATGTAAACACAGTGGTTGGCTTGAACTTTGCCCATGCGGTATGATTCACCCTGAAGTTCTTAAAGCAGGTGGAATTGACCCTGAAGAATACACAGGTTTCGCATTCGGACTTGGTCTTACTCGTCTTGCAATGATGAAATATGGTGTTAAAGATATCCGTGATTTGAACAGTGGTAGTCTTAAAACTCTCACACAGTTCACAGACGACGAAAATTAAGGAAGGAGGAGTTAGATTATGTTTTTATCAATGAACTGGATTAGTGATTTCGTTGACCTTTCAGGTCTTGACAAAATGGACTTAATCCGTAAATTTTCACTTTCAACTGCAGAAGTAGAAAACGAAATTTTCTTTAAAGGCAGTGATTTCAGTGGTATCGTAGTTGCTGAAATCAAAGATATAGAAGACCATCCAAAATCAGAAAAGCTCCACCTTCTCAAAGTAGATATTGGTGAAGAAGAACTTGTTGATGTTGTTTGTGGTGCACCAAACGTACGCCTTGGAATGAAAACTGCATTTGCAAAAGTTGGTGCAAAGTTAGGTGAAATCGAAATTGCTCCAAGACCACTTGCAGGATTCATGTCAAACGGTATGTGCTGTTCTGAAAAAGAAATCGGTATTTCTGACGACAACTCAGGTATTATGGACATTCTTGAAGATGTTAAGAATGGTACTGACCTTAAAGACCTTTATGAAATCGACGACATCGTTTTCGAGGTTGATAATAAATCTCTTACAAACCGTCCTGACCTTTGGGGTCACTATGGTATTGCTCGTGAATTTGCTTCACTTGCAAATCGTCCATTAAAACCATTACCACAGGTTGATTTGTCACAGTACAACAACCTTCCAAAGGTTGACCTTAAAATTGAAGACGACCTTTGCCAGAGGTATTCTTGCTTACAGGTTGCAAACATCACAAAGAATGTAAGCCCTGTTAATATGAGAATTCGTCTTTTCTACTGTGGTATGCGTGGAATTAATCTTCTTGCAGACCTTACAAACTACTTGATGCTTGAAATGGGTCAACCAATGCACGCATTCGACTCAAGAAAAGTTGAAAAAATCCGTATCAAGAGATTTAATGAGCCTTTCACATTCCAAACACTTGACGGAATTGACAGAAACATTGACGAAAATACACTTATGATTTGCAACTCCAACACTCCAGTTGCTATTGCAGGTATTATGGGTGGTCTTGACTCTGAAATCGTAGAAGATACAACAACTCTTACACTTGAATCTGCAACATTCAATGCAGCATCAATCCGTAAGTCAACTGTTCGTCTTGCACACCGTACTGACGCTTCAAACCGTTACGAAAAGTGCCTTGACCCTGAAATGACAGTTCCTGCTATTGCAAGATTCGTAAATCTTCTTGTTAGCATCGACCCTGATGCAAAGGTTGTGTCTGCTCTTACAGACGAATATGCTTTCAAATACCCAACAGTTACACTTGACTTTGACAAGGCATTTATTGACAAGTACACAGGTATTGAAATTGCAAACGATACTATCGTAAACACTCTTAATTCTCTTGGTTTCAAGGCTTCTAACGATGGTGATAACTTTACAGTAGAAGTTCCATCTTGGAGAGCAACAAAGGACGTTACTATCAAGGCAGACATTGTTGAAGAAATCACAAGAATTTACGGTTACGACAACTTTGATATTCACACAGCTTCAGCTCCTCTCTACCCTGTTCGTGCAAAGGCAGAAAAGACAGTTGAAGATAGAATCAAGGATATGCTTGTTCATCGTTATTCACTCCACGAACTTCATTCTTACGTATGGCAGTATTATGATGAATACAAGGCACTCGGTATGGAAATTGAAGAAAATATCAAACTCCAAGGTGCTACAAATCCTAATATTGAAACAATCCGTAAGTCAATTATTCCAACTCAGCTTTGTCAGGTTAAGACAAACACTAATTTCTCAACAGACTTTGGTGTATTTGAAATCGGTAGAACTGTTGACGGACTCAAAGATGACGGACTTTGCAACGAAAGAAAGAAACTCTGTGTTACACTTTACAGCAAAACAAAGTCTTTGGAAACTCTTTATGTTGAACTTGCAACAATGCTTTCAGTTATTTCTGACAACATTAAGCACAAGGCTCTCACTTTCGTTCCAATGGAAGCAACTCTTAATTATGAGCATCCAAGAAACCTTAACGAAATCTCTTGTGATGGCGTTGTTCTTGGTAAAATCGGTGTTGTTCACCCAACAGTAAGTAAGAAAATCGACAAGAAGGCTTCAATCGTATTTGCTGAAATCGATGTACCTATGTTCACAGAAATTACTGACGCAGGTATCCACTACGTTGAGCCTTCAAGATTCCCTGAAATGGAAATTGACCTTTCATTTATGAGTGAAACATTTGCTCCAATTGGTAAGGCTATCGCAGATGCTAACTGTGCACTTATCAAGGCGGTCTCGGTTGTTGACACATATCGTGACGAAAACGGCAAGTCAATCACTGTAAGAATGACATTCTCACATCCTGAAAGAACTCTCACAACTGAAGAAGTTATGGAAGTTGCAAACGGCATTATTGATGCTCTTTCAAAAGACGGAATTGCACTCAAATCATAATTAAACTGATTTGTTTTACAGCTCTCTCTAACGAGGGAGCTGTTTTTTTGCAAAAAACTGAATGTCAGCTACAAATTGGGAGTTTGTGAGGCTTCGCCACAATGAAGTAAATCCTTGCGGATTTATGAAGTATCTTACGATATGAAGTAGCGTTGCTATGAAGTATGCCTGATGGCATATGAAGGGATTTACTTTACTTCATATTTGCGACAGCAAATACTTCATAATTGAAAATTACTTCATATTGCGTAGCAATACTTCATTCAATTCTCCCCGACAAATTCAAATTTAACCCATAAAAAAATAAGGCAGAGAGTTAAATCAAACTCTCTGCCTTTAATTTATTCTAAATCAAAATGGTAACCAACTTGTTAAGCAATAAACTACGTCTGAAAGAAATGCTAAAATTACTAACACATTTTCTCCTTCTTATTTATATTTCACTTGCTTTTTTAAGAATAATTCTTGCATCTATAGCGGTAATTACACCATCGCCATTAACATCGGCATTCATAAGATTTTCATTTGGGAAACAGATGATTCCTGCTGTTGCTTTAAGGATAAGACAAGCATCATAAGCAGTTACTCTGCCATCACCTGAAACATCACCATCTCCGAAATCGTATGGCATAAGCATTGGAATCTCTGTGTTATAGTACATAAACTGTGGGTATTGTGGGTTACTGTCAATTGTGTATTGTTCGTTTGCAGTAAGCAACCAGATGTAGAAATCGCAAGTACCGTCGTTAAGGTTATATGCGATATGTCCCCAGTTTTTAGTAAACCAGGTCTGCATTGGTGCTTGGCAAGTTGAAGCATCAACAACATTGTCAGGAGAAATCATATCTCTACCGTTATCCACCGCCTGAACATAATCTGCACCAAGAGTTGTGCCCATATCGGCAACTGTTGCAAAACCACTTGTGTTGTATGTTTCAATAACACCGTCAGAATTCCAACGAGCAGTTTTTGTAACAGGTGCTATGTATTTGTTATAGTTCGAAATACAGAAATAGTTAACATCTTCACTTGCTACCATTTCAGCTACTCTTTCATCAGTTTTGCTGACAACTTTTTCGTAGTATTCATTTACGAAATTCAAAAGTTCAGGTCCTGCATCAGGAAGCATTTTTTCAATTGCCTCTTCAAAGTGATATTCAGGAATAAAGCACCAGAAGGATGGAAGATATCCGAAAACAGGAATTAAAACTTCTTCATAAATTCTGTCCCCTGCTTTTTCGAAAAGGTCATTTGCAAAAAGTGCCAATTGCTCAAAAATTGGAATATATGGAATTAATGAAGCGTACTCAGCTGTGCCATAAATGCTCTGTACAATCATTCCTGCAAGTGCTTCACCATCAATTTCAGGATTACCGATGAAAAGTTGACCGAGCATTTCAAGACCGTTGAATGCAGCATTTGCCATTACAACATTCTGAACATCATCATAACCATAAAGTGCCAAGTATGTGTTTGTCATACATCCACCCATGCTTTCAGCACAGATAGAAACCTTATCGTGACCTGATTTCTCTTTTACCTCTTGAATAAATTGGTTAAGGTCTGCTGCAATATCAAATGGATTTGCTGTCCAGTCATAAATAAAGAGATATGAGTGCTTGTCACCTAATTCTTGATGAATAGCCTTACCCAAAGTATATTCAGAGCCAACATCCTCTTTTGTGAAATCAATATATGTTTCAACAGGGTCACTTGTGTAATTCTTAACTGTAACCACAGAATCACGATTTAAGTTATTGTCATAAGAAACAGGTGCAAAAATACTTGTAACTGCTTTTTTCAAACCATCAACAAGGACATCCGTATCCCCTGTTGCAAGATAATATGTAATTTGTGGAATTGCAGGTAAAATACCCTTCACAATATTTCCAGCAGAGAAAACCTCGTTACCCTCACCGTCATAAAGGGTTTCACCGATGCCTCTTACCTGAACAACTGGGGCAAAACCACAATCACATTTTTTATCCGCTGCCAATGCAGGTGAAACTGTTAAAACAACAAGAATCACGGACAAAATAATGCCTAAAACTGCCTTCATTTTTTTCATAAAAATCCCTCCGTATTACTACTGAGTTCATTTTATCACAAGATATTTCCAATTACAACTAGAATATAATTAAAATACACTCTCAATTATTTTGTCACATACTGTGGGTGAGTATTGCCACGATTCGATATGTTCTTCGTTTGAATAATATTTAATTGGTGATGGTTTTCCTTTTTCTGGGAATGAGTCCACGATAGAAAGTTTTATTTTCATTTTTTCAGGGTTAATACTCTTTATGTAAACACTTGCAGAGTCCCCTTCCTCAACATCATCAGTATATTCTGCCAATCCTGCAAGATTTGGTGAAAGTTCAATAAAAACACCGTATCTCTCAATTGAACGGACAATTCCACCAACCGTCTGACCTGCCTTGAAATTACTTGCATTTTCTTCCCAAGTACCAAGTAATTCCTTTAAACTCAATGTGACTCTGCCCAATTCGTCAATACTTTTTACTACGGCTTTAATAATAGTATTAACAGAAAATCTCACATTGGGATGTGGAATTCTCGAAACAGAGATACTGTCAATGGGTAAAAGTGCAGAAATTCCACAACCTATGTCACAGAAAGAGCCAAAGGTTTCGTTGTGGGTTACACGAGCCTCAATGACATCACCCGGACAAAGATTTTTAATGTAATTTTCCATACATTCTTCTTGCACCTGCCTACGGCTTAAAATGGCAGTACGATTTCCCAACTCATCATCCATAAAATCCACAATTTTAAAGCAAACGGGCTTATTCACCCTTGAAACAATGGCAATATCACGAACTGAGCCATCAGAAATGCCTATTGCACATTCTTCCCTTGGAATTATGCCCTCCATAACCCCTAAATCCACATGGAGATTATGCTCATTGTCGCAAAGAGTGACTTTTGCTTCTAAAATTTTCTCTGTAAAAAAACACTCACGAAGCCCATTTGTTGACTCTGTGTATTTTCTGTTTTGCTTTGTGTCAAATAAAATCCCCTCGGGACGATACTTTTTCATACATCTCACCTTTATTTTTAAAATTGATATTAAAGAATATGAACACAAACTCAAAAAGAGAATAAAAAAGTATTTTAATTTTTAACATATTATGGTATCATATATAATGGTGAAGATTATGGATATTAAAGTAAACGATATTCTTGAAATGAAAAAAGAACACCCTTGTGGCGGTAAACAATTTCTTGTACTTCGTGCAGGAATGGATTTCCGTGTCCGTTGTGTGAAATGTGACCGTGAAGTTATGGTACCAAGGGTGAAAATTGAAAAGAATATTAAAAAAGTAATGAGAGACGGAGAAATAGTAAATGTTTGATAAATTATTAGGTATTGAAACAAGATTTGAAACAGTAAACGAGCAACTTTGCGACCCTGCAACAGTTAGCGACCAACAGTTATATACAAAACTTATGAAGGAGTTAAAGCAGTTAACTCCTGTTGTTGAAAAATTCCGTGAATATAAAGGCTATAAAGACACTTTTGAAGAGTCAAAAATGCTTCTCGACGAAGGTGGAATGGATAAAGATTTCAAAGAAATGGTGCAGGAAGAATTTGAAACTGCAAAAGAGCAACTTGATATTTGTTGGGAAGAACTCAAAATTCTCCTTCTCCCACGCGACCCTAATGATGACCGAAACGTTATTATCGAAATCCGTGGTGGTGCAGGTGGTGAAGAAGCAGCCCTCTTTGCAAACTCACTTTTCAGAATGTACACAATGTATGCTGAAGCTCGTGGTTGGAAAATGGAAATACTTTCTGAAAACCCAACAGAATTAGGTGGATACAAAGAAGTTATTTTCTCCGTTGATGGTGACGGTGCATACTCACGCTTTAAGTTTGAAAGTGGTGTTCACAGAGTTCAGCGTGTTCCTGAAACTGAAAGTCAGGGCAGAATTCAGACTTCAACTGTTACTGTTGCTGTTCTTCCTGAAGCAGAAGATGTTGATTTCGAACTTAACCCTGCAGAATTACAGATTGACGTTTTCCGTTCAAGTGGTGCAGGTGGACAGAAAGTTAACAAGACATCATCTGCAATCCGTGTTACTCACTTACCAACAGGTATGGTTGTTGAGTGTCAGGACGAAAGAAGTCAGCACAAAAATAAGGATAAAGCACTTAAAGTTCTTCGTTCAAGACTTTTGGAAATTGAACAGGCAAAGCACGACGCAGAAATTGCAGGTCAAAGAAAGAGTCAGGTAGGTACTGGCGACCGTAGTGAACGAATTAGAACATACAATTTCCCACAAGGTCGAGTTAGCGACCACAGAATCGGTCTTACACTTTATAAAATTGAGCAGATTATGAATGGTGACATTGATGAAATCATCGATGCACTCATCACAGCAGATACTGCAGAAAAATTGAAAGCAAACGAATAAGGAATATTTATGAAAACAGTAGTAATTGACATTACAACTGAATATGACAGAGCATTGACGGAAGCAAAAAGGCTCATAAATGACGGTGAGGTTGTGGGAATACCCACAGAAACTGTTTACGGACTTGCTGCAAATGCCTTAAATGAAGATGCAGTTAAAAAAATCTTTGTGGCAAAGGGTCGTCCAAGTGATAACCCCCTTATTGTGCATATTGCAAAGTTAGAAGATTTAGAGCCATTAGTTGCCGAAATCCCTGAAAAAGTCAAAATTATGGCTGAACATTTCTGGCCCAACGCTCTTACAATGATTATGAAAAAGAGCGACAAGGTATCAAATGTTGTTTCGGGAAATCTCGATACAGTTGCTGTAAGAATGCCAAAAAGTGATTATGCAAGAGCCATAATTGAAGCCTCAGGTTGTCCACTTGCAGCACCATCTGCAAATCTTTCAGGTAGTCCGAGTCCAACAAATGCTAAATATGTTTTTGACGATATGAATGGCAGAATTCCACTTATCATTGACGGTGGAAACTGTGAAATCGGTGTTGAATCAACTGTTATTTCATTTGCCGAAGAGCCACCAAGACTTCTTCGTCCCGGTGGTGTAACACTTGAAGAAATGACATCAGTTATCGGTGAAATTGTAGTTGACGATGCTGTGCTTAATAAATTGGAAGAAGGTGCGACTGCATCTTCACCAGGTATGAAATATAAGCATTATGCACCAAGTGCCGACATAACAATCATAAAAAGTGATTTTAAAACTTTTAAATCCCTTGTTGACAGTGAAAACAATGTAACTGCATTGTGCTTTGACGGTGAGAATGAAAACTTATCTTGTCCGTCTGTTACATATGGTAATAAGGATGACGGATATAGCCAGAGTGCAAGACTTTTTGATGCTCTTCGAGAATTAGACGAAATGGGTGCTACAAAGGTTTATGCTCGTTGCCCCGAAACAAAGGGAATGGGTTTGGCTGTTTATAATCGTTTAATCCGTGCCGCAGGGTTTAAAATTAAGGTATTATGAAAAATTTACCAAAGAGAAAAAGTATAAGATTGCAAGAGTATGATTACAGTAGTGAGGGATGTTATTTCATTACAATTTGTACTGAACATCGTAAAAACTTGCTGTCAACCATTGTAGGGGGCGACGACCTCGGCGCCCCGAAGGAAATCATATTAAAACCTTATGGAAAAGTTGTAGAAAAATATATATTATCAATGGAAAATGCTTATGAATCAGTAAAGGTCGAAAACTTTATTATAAT
The DNA here is from genome assembly GCA_937877675.1 of uncultured Clostridia bacterium. Taxonomy (GTDB): domain Bacteria; phylum Bacillota; class Clostridia; order Oscillospirales; family Acutalibacteraceae; genus Fimenecus. Next base: position 26,451 of record CALEIS010000075.1, read on the forward strand.
GCCTAACCACATTCATTTATTGCTTTTGATTGATACTTACGGGCTGCCGAGGTCGTCAGCCCCTACAATTCCTAATGTTGTGACTGCATTAAAAAAATTCACAAATCGTGATTGCAAACATAATCTTTGGCAACGTGGATACATGGACCACATAATACGTAATCAAATTGATTTTGAACATCATTGGAACTACATTGAATACAATGCACTTAAAGAATATCCTTTAAATCACAAATGAATTCGTAGAATTCAATTCATGGAGCGAAGCGAGAAATCATGGCGTCAGCCAATTCACGCGTAGCAATTCATCAATTAAGAATGAATTGCAAACAAGTTTGCATGAATTGATTTCATCATGAATTGTGATAAATCACATGAATTGCACCTGTGGTGCATTATTAAGGAAGAAAAAATATGAAAATTATCGGTCTTACGGGGCTTACTGGTGCAGGGAAAAGCACCGTTGCGCAAAAGTTAATGGCTTATGGTTGTTATCACATTGATGCAGACAAAGTTGCCCGTGAAGTTATAAATAACAATGAAAATGTCAAAAATAAATTGAAAGAGCGTTTTGGTGATGATGTTATAAATGGTGATGGCACAACAAATCGACCATTACTTGCTACTCGTGCTTTTGCAGATACTGAAAGTACAAATGACCTAAACGCTATCACCCACCCTGCTGTGACAGAAGAAATCAAATCCATTATCAAGGATATGGAAGAAGTGGGTTATCGTGGTGTGATTATTGATGCTATTGCTCTTTTTGAGAGTGGTGAAGATGCACTTTGTGATTTTACCGTTGCAGTTGTTGCACCCAAGGAAATACGACTTGACAGAATTATGAAAAGGGATAACATCACAGAGGAAAAGGCACTTGAAAGAATAAATGCACAGAAAGACGAAAGTTTTTTCACTAAACAAGCCGATTTTGTACTTTGGAATTATCCACCATATGACTTAAATGTAGAAATCCGCCCAATCGTGGCACAGATACAAATATAAAACTTACCTTTTGAAAGGAGAAAATAAAAATGGAACTTAACGAAATGAAAAAAGAACTTTTTTATGAGCCAAAACATGCTATGGAAACTGTTGACGAGTCAGTTGTAAAGGCTGCAGACGATTTCTGCGAGGGCTACAAATCTTATCTTGATTTTGCAAAAATCGAAAGAGAATCAGTTGAATTTTTCGTGGCAGAGGCTGAAAAAAGAGGTTATACGGAATTTGATAACACAAGGAAATATAATGCAGGTGACAAAGTTTATTTCAACAACAGAAACAAGGCAATTATCCTTTGTGTAATTGGCAAAAAGAGTATTGCAGAAGGTGTTAAAATCTCTGCTGCACATATTGACTCACCTCGTCTTGACCTTAAACCAAACCCACTTTATGAGGATTCTTCACTTGCATATTTTAAGACTCACTACTACGGTGGAATTAAGAAATATCAGTGGACTGCAATTCCACTTGCTCTTCACGGTGTTGTTGTTAAGGCAAATGGTGAAAGTGTAAAAGTTAATGTCGGTGAAGACGACAACGACCCTCAATTCTGTGTTACTGACCTTCTTCCACATCTTGCTCAGGAGCAGATGAAACAGACAATGAGTGACGGAATCAAGGGTGAACAGCTCAATATTCTTATCGGCTCTCGTCCATTCTCAAAGGATGAAGGAAGCGACAAGGTTAAACTCAATATTATTAAAATTCTCAACGAAAAATATGGCATTACTGAAGGTGATTTCCTTAGTGCAGAGCTTGAACTTGTTCCTGCATTCAAGGCTCGTGATATCGGCTTTGACAGAAGCCTTATCGGTGCTTATGGTCACGACGACAAGGTTTGTGCTTACCCTGCTGCTCAGGCAATTTTTAACATTGAAAATCCTGAATTCACTTGTCTTACAGTCCTTACAGACAAGGAAGAAATCGGTTCAGACGGTAACACAGGTCTTAACTCATCATATATGAAATATTTTATCCACGACCTTGCAGTTATGGGTGGAGTTGAGCCTTGGAGAGTCCTTTCAAAATCAGAATGTCTTTCTGCTGACGTTAATGCTGCATTTGACCCAACCTTCCCAGAGGTTAGTGAAAGAAAGAACTGCTCATTCGTTAACAATGGTGTTGTTATTACAAAATACACAGGTGCTCGTGGTAAGAGTGGTACAAGTGACGCATCCGCTGAATATATGGGTAAAATCCGTAGAATGCTCAATGCTAATGATGTTGTATGGCAGATTGGTGAACTCGGCAAAGTTGACGCAGGTGGTGGCGGTACAGTTGCTATGTATGTTGCTAACCTTGACATTGACACTATCGACCTTGGTGTGCCTGTACTTTCAATGCACGCACCAATGGAAGTTGTTTCAAAACTTGACGTTTATATGGCATATCGTGCATTCAAAGTATTCTTTGAACAGAAATAAAAAAGTGCAAAACTAATTAGGCTCCCCTTGTCAGGGGAGCTGTTTTTTCAAAGAAAAAAACTGAGGGGTAGTCAGTTTATGTATTAACTATCTCTCCCTCAGTCTGCTTCGCAGACAGCTCCCTCGTCAGAGGGAGCCTTTTTCTTTCTGCATTCACAAGAGTATCGGTTGTGGTTGTGATTTTGTGGCAAGAACTTCCCTTACTGTGTCAGGAATATATTTAAAATCTGCCACTATGGAGTTGGGTTTGTTGACATAATCATCCTGCTCCATTGGGACAAAATAGATGTTCTTACTATTCATTAAAAGTCCTATGTTCTTAGCCGAAGCACCCAACGCATCATTGGTTGAAACTGCGATTATAACTGGTCGCTGGTTTCGAAGATGCGCTTTTGTGGCAAGGGTTACAGATGTGTCACTTATTCCGTTAGCAAGCTTGCCTAGGGTGTTACCTGTACAAGGAGCAATAACTAAAACATCTAATAATTCCTTTGGTCCTATTGGCTCTGCACCTTTGATTGTGTGGATAATTTTCTCTTTACAGATTTCTTCAATTTCATTGTTAAATTCTTTTGCCTCACCGAATCTGGTGTCTGTTGAATAGGCTGTATGTGACATAATGGGAATTACCTTGTAACCCTCATCTACTAACTTTTTCATTTGTGGGATTACCTTTTTAAAAGTACAGAATGACCCGCAAAGGGCAAATCCCACAGTTTCTTTTTCCATTGTTATTCCTCCCTTTGCGAGATGGTTTTACCTATTATTTCCCCTGCTGTTTTTGGTGTGTATTTTCCGGGTAGTCCCATGGCTTTGACAACATCTATACCGTATTTTCGTGCAATATCAAAGTCAAGTCCGAATGGTGCAGAGGCAAGTTCAATAATTTTGCTCCCTTTTTTCATATTCATTATGCTTTCTTCGTGAATAATATGGGTTGGGACTGTGTTTATTACAATATCAAATTCCCCTGAAAGCCTTGAAAGTGAAGTTATGGGCTCTGCTTTGCAACCTTTAATAATGGCATCTTCCCTTTGTGATGGGTTTCTTGCAAAAACTGTCACATCACAGGAAAGGGATTTTAAAACTGCAACTGTTTCCTTTGCAACTCTGCCAAAACCTGTCACAGCATATTTCCCCATAGGTAGAGCAAAATCAATGTGTTCAAGGATGATTTTTAATGCACCAAAAGCAGTTAAAACTGCGTTTTTTTCAATAAAGGTCTGGTCGTAGTAATCATAAAACGGAATTTCGCTTTCACGAAGTCGAGATAACAACTCACCCTTGATTATTCCACCGAAAACAAGATTTTTTCTTCCCAAAAAGGAAAACAAACGGGAAATGTCAATCTCTTTTTTTGAAAAAGGCATAAATATAGTCGTATCGTTTCTTGTAGCAGGTAGTGGCAGGACTACAATCGTATCTTCCCTTATCATACCTTTAAGTTTATCCGTATCTTCATCCCAATCAAAAAGACCATAGGACAAAACATCAAAGCCTTGCTTTTCAAGATACTCTTTGAGATACTTTTGTCGTTTATCCCCACCAATAATGACTATATTTCTTGTTTTCATATATACTTCACCTAACCTTTACAATATTAAGATATGAAATTTGAGAAAATTTGGTGATTAGGTGTTTAAATTTTTTAAAAGATGTAATATAATAATGGGTGGTGATTAAAATGAATGAAATTACAAAAGTTTTAAATTCAGTAAAAACAATACATTTCATCGGAATCGGTGGTAGTGGTATGTGTCCACTTGCAGAAATTCTTCATAGCAAGGGCTATACTCTCCAAGGCTCCGATAATAACGAAAGTTCAATCGTTGACCGTATCCGTAAAATGGGTATCAAGGTTATGATGGGACAAAGAGCAGAAAACATTGAGGGTGCTGAAATGGTGGTTTATTCTGCTGCTATTTCAAAAGAAAACCCTGAATTAAAGGCTGCACTTGAAAGTGGAGTTCCAACATTCCAACGAGCTGAACTTTTGGGTGAGGTTTCTCGTCAATTCAGTAATTGTATAGGTATCTGTGGCACTCACGGTAAGACAACTGTTACATCATTAACTGTACAGACAATGATTGAGGCAGGTCTTGACCCATCTGCAGTAATCGGTGGTAAATTGCCACTTACAAACTCCTATGGTCGTGTTGGTCAAACTGAAACTATCGTTATGGAATCTTGCGAATATCAGGATACTTTCCTTAAAATGAGTCCTGATG
>CALEIS010000076.1 GCA_937877675.1 uncultured Clostridia bacterium
TTGGGAAAATTGAAATCTTCCAATGCTTTGAGAAATATCCTGCTGCAAGAGCACCAAAAAGTGCAGGTTGAACTTGCTTAAATGCAGGCATCAAAAGTTCACTGTTTGTAAATGCAGGAAGGAATGGTTTGAACACCAAAACACCTACTGCAATAATGATTGTTGTAACGATTGATGATGTTGCAATAGCGATTGTTGAAACAACTTCACCCTCTTCACTATTTGCCTTTACTTTTGCATTTTCCATAGCACCGATAGCACAAGGAAGCTTAAGGTTTGTGATGTTACCTGTTACGAATGAAAGGTATGTACCACCTGCACCAAGCATAGGAGTGTAAATAAGCACTTCAATAACTGCAAGTGACCAGTAAAGTGGAATAAGCTTCATAAGGCCATTGAACACACCGCTTAATGATGGCCATACACCTAAATACAAGCAAATTGAAACTGGGAACATAATAAGCACACAAAGTGCTGTAATACTTGAAATTCTACCCCAAGTATGGACACGGTCAAAATATGATTTTTCTACTTTATTCTTTTTCATAATTAACCCCTCCATTCCATGATAGCAATTTCAGGTGGCAATACATTGTATGCAACAACTGCAATTACCATTGCAATAACCATACCGATAGGCATAACAAATGGTTCAAGCCATGTGAGTTTAAATTTCTTTGCAATAAACTCTAAAAGTAATGAAACTCCTACTGCAAAAACCAATGTGATAATTGATAACACACCAGCACCGTCACCAAATGTTTCAGGTTTACCTTTACCTGCAATAGCACGAGCAACGAATGCACCGATAAGGCCAATAAAGACTGCAGGTGTTAAAAGGTCGATAAAACCTGCAATACCGCCTGATTTCTTTTCTTTCTTTTCTGCTGTATCTTCTGCATTTTCTTCTTTTTTGCCTAAGTTGAGCATCTTTTTGTGTAATGGCTTTGCAACAAATGGCAAAATAACAAGTGAGAAGCAGATACCAAGAGTCATAACCCAAGCAACACCGGCAAAAACTGCAGGGTCAGTAATTACTGATGTAATACCGCCTTCCTGACCCAAAGATGCCATTGCATCACCTGCTGCCTTTGTTTCATACAACAAGTTACCGATAACTGACAATCTTACCCATGGAATAACAAGTCCCAATGATGGTGCTAAAACGATAACTGTTGCCAAAACTGACAATGCTGAAGGTATTGTGAAAACTGCACTTGATGTGATAGCGTTACGAATCTTTTTCTTATCAATGCCTAATACCTTAGCCTGTTTAATTGCTTTAACAAGAAAGAAAACTGACTGAGCAAGGACAAATAAAATGACTCCGCCTGCAATCAAGTACAAACCTGTACTTTCTTTGAAGTCCATATTTTCATCTCCTAAAATTTTATTGAGTATATTAAATCACTTTTTTACACTAAAATCAACAAAAAACAAAATATTTATATAAAAACCAACTATAAACTTTTCCAATTTAACAGTTTAAATTTGTATATTGACAAATCAAAGGAAATACTATAAAATATAACACAATCAATTTAATAGCCCCTATCAAAAACAGTGAAGAAAACAAGACATAAATCACTTGCTTACAGAGAGTTGCCGTTTGGTGTAAGGCAACACAGTGCTTATGTGTATAACTCGTTTCGGAGTTGCATGGGTGAAATCATAGCCCATGACGGTTGACCCCGTTATCAAGTCGGACTTTGTCAGAAGTCGCTAAGGTCGGTTTATACCGATGAATTAGGGTGGTACCACGATAGATTTTTCCGTCGTCCCTATCAATCTTTTGTGATGATAGAGGCGATTTTTTATTTGGAGGTAAAAAACATGAAACAAGGATGCCAGAAATACATCCCATTTGAACCAATCAATATTCCTGACAGACAATGGCCATCAAAGACTATTGAAAAGCCACCAATCTGGTGTTCAGTTGACTTACGTGATGGTAATCAGGCTCTTATTGACCCAATGAATTTAAAAGAAAAAATTGAGTATTTCAAAACTCTTGTTAAAATCGGTTTCAAAGAAATTGAAGTTGGTTTCCCATCAGCTTCTGAAACTGAATATGAAATTTTAAGAACACTTATTGAAAAGGACTTAATTCCTGATGATGTTACAATTCAGGTACTTGTTCAAAGCCGTGAACACCTTATCAGAAAAACATTTGAAGCTATTGACGGTGCTAAAAATGTAATTATCCATTTCTACAATTCAACTTCAACTCTTCAGAGAAAAGTTGTTTTCAAGAAGGATATGGACGGTGTTATCGACATCGCTGTTAATGGTGCAAAACTCATCAAAGAACTTACTGATGAATTAAAATCACAGAAGGATGTTAATATCCGTTACGAATACTCACCTGAAAGTTTCTCAGGTACAGAAATGGACAATGCTGTTCTTATCTGTGAAAAGGTTATGGAAGCACTTGATATTAACGAAGATAACAAGATTATTCTTAACCTTCCTGCAACTGTTGAAGGTAGCACACCAAACGGTCATGCTGACCAGATTGAATATTTCTGCCGTAAACTTAAAAATCGTGAAAATGCAATCATCAGTTTGCATCCTCACAATGACAGAGGTACTGCTGTTGCAGCCGCTGAACTTGGTCTTTTAGCAGGTGCTGACAGAATTGAAGGCACACTTTTTGGCAACGGTGAAAGAACAGGTAACGTTGATATTGTGACACTTGCTCTTAATATGTACACACAGGGTATTGACCCAGGACTTGATTTCTCAAATATGAATGAAATCAAGGAAATGTTTGAAAGAACAACAAAAATGCCTGTTGACCCAAGAAAGCCTTATGGTGGTGCACTTGTTTTCACAGCATTCTCCGGTTCTCATCAAGACGCTATCAACAAGGGTAAGGAATATATGCGTACAAGTGGTACAGAGTATTGGGAAGTACCATACTTGCCTATCGACCCTGCCGATGTTGGTCGTGAATATGAACCAATTATCCGTATCAACAGTCAGTCCGGCAAGGGTGGCGTTGCATACATTATGGCAGAGTACGGATACAATATGCCAAAGGCTATGCACCCAGAATTCTCAAAAATTGTTCAGAAAGTCTGCGACGAAAAAGGAAAAGAACTCCAGAAAGAAGAAGTTTACTCACTCTTCCAGCAGGAATACCTCAATGTTGCAGGTCCTTACAAATTGCTTAGCTACAAGTTCTATGAAGAAAGAGAACATGGCGAGGAACAGTCACGAGTACACTTTGTTGGTACTGTTCAGTACAATGGCAACGAGCCACAGCAGATTGAAGGTATCGCAGCAGGTCCTATCGGTGCATTCTGTCAGGCTATGAATACAATCGGACTTGGCGAATACAAATTCATCGACTACTCAGAACATGCTGTTTCAGTTGGTTCAGACTCAAAGGCTGTCAGCTATATTCACATTACAGACCCACAGGGCAAGGATGTATTCGGTATCGGTATTTCACACAATATCAACTATGCATCTATCAAGGGTATCCTTTGTGCAGTTAACCGTTGTATGCCAAATGTGGTTAGAAAGGACTAATAATTATGAAAAACTATAATATCGTTGTATTAAAAGGTGACGGAATCGGTCCTGAAATTGTTGATGAAGCACTTAAAGTACTTGATGCAACAGGTGAAAAATACGGATTCAAGTTCAGTTATGATTATCAGTTAATCGGTGGCTCTGCAATTGATGCAACAAGTGAACCACTTCCACAGGCAACTGTTGATGCTTGTAAAAAGGCTGATTGTGTATTCCTTGGTGCAGTTGGTGGTCCTAAGTGGGACACTCTTCCAGGAAATCAGCGTCCTGAAAAAGGTCTTTTAGGCATCCGTGGTGCTTTAGGACTTTATGCAAATCTTCGTCCTGCAAAGATTTTTGAACCACTTAAATCTGCTTCTCCTATCAAAGATAGCATTATCGGTGACGGTCTTGATATTATGATTGTCCGTGAGCTTACAGGTGGTATTTATTTCGGTGAAAGAGGCAGAAAAGAGGTTGACGGCAACCCTGCAGCTTATGATACAGAAATGTATTCAGTTCCTGAAATCGAAAGAATCGCAAGAACTGCTTTTGAAATGGCTATGAAGAGAAATAAGAAGCTCACAAGCGTTGACAAGGCTAATGTTCTTGAAAGCTCTCGTCTTTGGAGAGAAACAGTTATCAAGATGTCTGCTGAATACCCTGAAGTTGAACTTTCTCATATGTATGTTGACAACTGTGCTATGCAGTTGGTAAGAAATCCTGGTCAGTTTGATGTTATTGTTACATCCAATATTTTCGGTGATATTCTTTCTGACGAAGCATCTATGATTTCAGGTTCAATCGGTATGCTTGCATCTGCTTCTCTTGCAACAGGCAAGATGGGACTTTATGAGCCAATTCACGGCTCTGCACCTGACATTGCAGGTCATCAGAAAGCAAACCCACTTGCTACAATTCTTTCTGCAGCAATGATGCTTCAGTATTCATTTGACGAAGCAGACGCAGCAAAATCAATCGAAGATGCAGTTAACGAAGCATTGAAACAAGCTCGTACACCAGATATTTATGAAGAAGGCTTCAAGAAAGTTACAACTTCTGAAATGGGCGACCTTGTAGTATCTTTATTAAAGTAAATAATCAAGGGACGATGTACGCATCGTCCCCTACTTTTTAGGTGAATTATGAAAACACTTTACATTAGTGATATGGATGGTACTCTTTTGCAGAGTAACGGAAAATTAAGCCAATATTCAAAAGAAAAACTTAATGAATTTTACAAAAAAGGTATCCCCTTTTCTGTTGCGACAGCTCGTAGTATGATTAGTGCTATGCCTATTTTGGATGGTGTTCATTTTGCTGCTCCTATTGTGCTTATGAATGGTGTTTTCGTCTATGACACAGAAACTAAAAAGGCAGTAAAATATCACGAAATACCACATTCTGTTATACAAACAATTCTCAATCTTTTCTACGAGAAAAATCTTCACCCATTTATGTTTTTGTATGGCGATGATTACAAATTGTCAATCAAATACACCGAATTCGACAACGACGGAATGAAAGAATTTTACGACGAGCGTGTCCACTTGCTTGAAGGCAGATTTACACAGACGGACAACCTTACTAATATAGAAAAAGGTCAACATCCTGTTTATATCAACTATTATGCTCTGCCCCAATATTTGGACGATATAGTTGAGGAATTGAAAAAAATTTCTGAAATTGATTTTGCTTATTACAAGGACAGTTATTCCGATGATTGGTTGATTGAGATTTATTCTCACACAGCATCAAAAGCAAATAGTGCAAGAGATGTCAAAGAAATTGTTGGTGCTGAAAGCATTACGGCATTCGGTGATAATCTTAACGATATTAAAATGCTCAATGGTGCCGACATTGCAGTTGCAGTTCAAAATGCTGTACCACAGGTTAAAGAAATTGCAGATGTTATAATCGGCAACAACAATGACAACAGTGTTGTAAAGTATATTGCAGAAAAAGAAAACGCTTAGAGAATTAACTCTAAGCGTTATTTTTATATTAGTGCCACCATTCCGTTAAGTGCCAAGTCAAGATACACAGCATCATAAGCATCCACTGCACCATCTTCATTGACATCTGCTCTTTGGAACATAACATTGTCAGTAATTTTCTCGTTTGTAGAAACAAAGTTGACAAGTAAATCATAGTCGTTAATGTCAACTTTGTTGTCACCATTCACATCACCTTTTAGTCTTGATGGTGGCATATTGTTAAGCATCAAATCAAGAATAATTACATCCGTACCGTCAATAGTACCATCATTATCCAAATCTCCTACTTTTCTTTCAACCATATTTGGCATCTTTTGAGTAGTTGCAATATTACAGAGAATATTATAATCTGCTCTGTCGATTACATCATCCGCATTAACATCACCATTTATGATATTCTCAAAATCTGTAAATTTTATAGCATTTGCCGAAGCATACTCCTCAGCATATGTATCTGTATAGCCAAAAATCGTAACATTTGAGTTTTTCTTGAAAGCTATATCGGACATTTTTTCAACCGTTGCAGGAATGAAAACATCATTATCACCAAGTGTATTGCCAACAATACTGGTCGTGCCTTCCTTAATCTCGATAATATCATCGGTATCACGAACATCTAAAACTTTTGTACCTAAATAAAGCACATTTGCTTCCCAATTTGCTTCATTGTTGTAATACCCTGTGTTATAGAAAGAAGAGGAACTCATTTCTATATACTTACTAGGCAAATTGATTTCATTCAGGGATGTACAACCTTCAAAAGCCGAATCACCAATATATTCAATTCCATCATAGAAAATTACTTTCTTCAAATTTTTACAATCCTTGAAAGCATTGTTTCCTATTGCAATTAATTGGGCTGAAAAAGCCACATCATCAGCATTACACCCTGCAAAAGCACCATCGGCAATTACTCGAGTATCTTGCTTTATTGTATATGACCCTGAATAAGTTATTTCAATAAGGTTGGTCCCTAAATACAAATAATCCAAATCACTAGCCGCAACATCTTCCCATGGGATTTGTGGAACTCCACCACCAAAATTTAAATCTCCCGACGAACCACTATTGGTCTTCTTTTTCCAGTTGCTTTCATTGTTGTAGTAAGCCGTATTGTAAATTGCATTTTCTCCAATGTGAGTTATTGTGGTAGGTAGTGTTATAGTTGCAAGGGATGTACAATCTTCAAAAACGGATGCACCAATATCTTTGATGCCTTCACTAACTTTTACTGATGTCAATTCAGTATTCCCTTTAAAAGCACCTTCACATATGGCAACAACAGGCATTTCCTTAATTGTCGCAGGGACAGTAATACTTGTACGATTACTTCCTATATATTTTGTAATGACAACCTCGTCATTGATAATTTCATAAGAAAAACTACCATAATTAAGAGCAAAAGACAGCACAGAAAAACTGCATATAAGCATAATAATTGCGACTATAATAGACATAATTTTTTTCATTTCTGCACCGTCCTTTCGAAAAATATTTTTATTATTGTATCATTAAAAAATAATTATTGCAAGAAACAAAAGTAATTAAACAAATTGGAGTTTATAGGGGTAAATGCAAAATGCAAAGTGCAAAATGTCGGAACTGCGTTGCAAATTATAATAAAACCAATTTAGT
>CALEIS010000077.1 GCA_937877675.1 uncultured Clostridia bacterium
TTATTCGGTAAATGATTTAAGGAAAATTGAAAAGGAACTACACGCATTAGTTCGTATTGGATATAACCCTGATTTTTGTGGTGAAATTCCTGTGCCTATTCAAATTGCAGGGGCAGTTATCTTTCAAAATCAGGCACAATTCAACCCATTACAATTTTTGTCCTATATTGCAAAAGGTTTAACTATTTACGAAAATACAAAGGTCATTGAAATTCGTGGAAAACACGCTTTTACAGAGAATGCAAAAGTAACTGCAGATTATTTTATTGTTGCAACACATTTTCCTTTTATGAATAAATTTGGTATGTATTCTCTGAAACTTTTTCAGGAAAGGTCATATGTTTTGGCTATTGAACGAGGTCCGCAGATTGATGGAATGTATGTTGATGAGGCTAAAAAAGGAATGTCCTTTCGTAACTATGGGAATTATCTTTTAATCGGTGGTGGTGACCACAGAACAGGCAAAGATGGTGGAAATTATCGTGAATTAAAATCATTTTCTGCCATTCATTATCCGTCAAACCCTATAAAGTATCAGTGGGCAACTCAGGATTGTATGACTCTTGATTCTGTACCATATATAGGCAGATATTCGAAAAAAATCCCCAATGTTCTTGTGGCAACGGGATTTAATAAATGGGGAATGACATCGGCTATGGTTTCGGCTGAAATCCTTTGTGATATTGTTCTTAATAAAAAGAATGACTACGAAGAGCTTTTTGACCCATCAAGAAGTGTTTTGACCACACAATTACCAATAAACATTTTTGAGTCAACTGTGGGGCTTTTAACACCATCTAAAAAGCGTTGTCCACATTTAGGTTGTGCCTTAAAGTGGAATTCGGCAGAGCATAGTTGGGACTGTCCCTGCCACGGTTCGAGATTTACTGAAAAAGGCGAACTAATAAACAATCCCGCTACAAGCAACCTAAAAAAATAAAGTCGGTATTTCTACCGACTTTTACTTATTTTAACAATGGAATTACATTTTCTGCAATAATCTCATAAGCTTTTGCATTGATGTGCAAGCCGTCAAAAGTGAATTCTTCTTTCAATTCGCCCTTTGAGTCTCTTAACTTATCGTTCAAATCAAGCCAAATACAATCGTGTTTTTCACAGATTTTAATGAATTCCTTATTCATTTCGTTGATTTTTTTGTTGCTACGTTTTTCATTTCTGAATCGCATAGGTCTGTTAATAGGATAAACTGCTTCAATTATGAAATTGATGTCAGGACAAGCCTTTTTTGTTTCAGTAATGATTTTTTCCATATTTGCAAGGGACATTGAAAGTGGAAGTCCACGACCAATATCGTTTGTACCAATAAGAAGCACAAGATTTTTAGGCTCAATAGAAAGTACATTGTCATAAAGCCTTTCCAAAAGTCTGTCGGTTGTGTCACCACTGATACCACGATTATAAACAGCCTGACCACTTGATTTGCAGAAATCATAAAACAATTCATAGTAGTTAAAAAAGTCTGTAATAGAGTCACCTAAAAGCACAGTCTGGTGTTTAAGAGCATATTTCTTGTTGAGTAATGTGTAATTACTCTTTTTAGTTGCCATTTCACGGTTGTATTCAGTAACCTTTGAATAATTAATTTTCTTTTTAAATAACATAAAATCACCCTATTCTGTCAGGAAATCCCTTTTCATAGCACATTCTTCAAGGAATGATGAAACTGTTTCCATAACGGACAAATCTTCTTTTGTTATGAGAGAATAGTCGATATTCTGATAGATTTCGTATGCTTCAGGACTGTTTTTACCCAATGACTCGATTTTTGCGAATGTGTCGTTAAGATATTGTTCAGCATCTTTTGCAAGATAAACATTATGGAATTTGTTTTCATAAAGAATTGTTCTTGAATTTGGATTGTCCTGTATTTCTTGTTTTCTACCAACAGGACTATTCTTAACTGTAACCTGCATATCGTTTCCACCATGCAAAACAAGTGTTGGAATAGAGTTTGAGTTGATGGAATTGCATGAACGAAGGATTCCAGCTTTACCAAAACGCAAGTAGTTAATTATATCAAAGAAAGGACTTAAAACTGAAAGATTAACCTTTGTTTTTTGTTTTGCAATATCACGGATAAGTTTGTTCATTGAGTTAAAAGGAGAAAATGCAACGATTCCTTTAATTTCCACATCTGGATTAAGTGCAGAAACGTTGGAAACGCTGTAAGCACCCCATGAATGACCAACTAAAAGAACTGATAATTCTTTTAAATCCTCACGACTTTTTACAAATTGGAGTGCGTGTTTAAGGTCAATAATACCTTGTGCAAATCCATTGATTTTTTTGCCTTCGGATGTACAAGTACCAGTGTTGTCATAAGCCAATACCATGTAACCCTTTTGAGCAAAGTAGTTAATTTCCGTGGTATATGCTAAATGACCTGCACCCATACCGTGAGAGAAAACAATAAGACCTTTGTAAGAGTCAACTTTTGCACTACTGTATAAAAAACCGTTAAGAGTTTGTCCTTTGTTGGATTTGAAATTTATAGGCAAAGCATTAAGATTATCAAAATTCTTTGCTTTGAGATATTTTAAGTTTTCGTCACCCTCACAACGTTGGTTAATACCGGCAGAATTCAAAATAACTATTGCAAAGGCAAATAAAAAGATTATCAACAAGATAAGGCTTATAGCAAGTATAATGTATGTCATAAGAATCATCCTTTCAATATTCAATTTATTTTAACATATAGGAGCAAATATTGCAAATTTTTGTTGCAGTGATGAATTGATTTGTAGTATAATATAAAAAAGAAGGGGGAGATAGCCTTGAAATATTCTAATCAACTCAAAATAATAAGATTACAAAATAAATTCACACAACAACAACTTGCTGATGCCTTGGGGATTACTCGCTCGGCATATTGTGGATATGAAATTGGCAGACGCTCTCCTGATTTAGATACTATTATTAGAATTTCAGAATTCTATAATCTTTCCTTGGTGGATTTCTTTTCTAAGTTGGATAATAATTGTGTGAGTGAAACATCCAACTTTGACTCAAATGAGGAAGAATGGTGGGTTTCAAAACTTACCAAAGAAGAAAGAGCATTAATTGCAAGTGTTCGTTCAATGGAAGAAAAAGACAAAAAAGAAGTTTATAATTTGGCAAAAAGCAAAGTTAATAGCAAAAAGTAATTATATTGTCCTGCAGTTGTTCTGTAGGACATTTTTGTTAGCCATATTGACTAATTGGCTAATTTTATGGTAAAATAATTAATTGAAATATATTGTTAAGGAAAGTAAAAAATGAAAAATGATAACAATAATATGACATCTTCACTTGAAGATTATCTTGAAGCAGTTTTCGTTGTTTCAAAACAAAAAAATAGCGTAAGACTGACTGATATAGCAGAGCATCTTGGTGTGTCAAAGCCAAGTGCTAATCGTGCAATCAACACACTTAAACAAAACGGATATTTAGAGCATGTTACCTATGGTGATATCGTCATTACTCCAAAAGGTGAAACCTATGCTGCAAATGTTTTGAGAAGACATAGGTTGATTAAACATTTCTTAATAGATACCCTTGGTGTTGATGAAAAAACTGCCGAAAGAGATGCCTGTCAGATGGAGCATGTTGTGAGTGCAGATACTATCGAAAGGCTTTATGATTATCTTGAAAGGTGGGGTGGATAATGTTTAAGGTTGCAATAATTGGTGGCGGTGCTTCAGGACTTGCCTGTGCCATTGAGATAATGAAAACAGTAAAAAACAAAGATGATGTAAAGATTACTGTAATTGAAAAACTACCACGAGTTGGTAAGAAAATTTTAGTTACAGGTAACGGAAGATGTAACCTTACAAATATGAATTCTGCTTCATCAGGATTTAGGGGAAACACGGATTTTGCGTATGTTGCCCTTAATAAATATACTCCAGAGAGCAATATTGAATTTTTCAACGAAATGGGACTTTATACACGAGTAGAAGATGAGGGTAGAGTGTATCCACTTTCAAATCAAGCATCTTCTGTGCTTGATGCACTTCGATTTGAGTGTGAAAGACTTGGTGTAGAAGTAATTTGTGATTACAATGTTGTACACGTGAAATCCGTGTTTAATGGTGTTGTACAAAAACTGGTTGTCAATAATAAAGACCGCTTTGACTATGTTGTTATAGCCTCAGGTGGAAAAGCTGCAAAAGTACATGGTACGGATGGGGATTCTTATGACCTTCTTAAAATGATAGGACACAGAATAACTCCTATTGCACCTGCTCTTGTTTCTCTTAACTGTGATAATTTTACAAAAGCACTTAAAGGTGTGCGTTCAATTTGTAAAATGGATTTGATTATTGATGGTGAAAAGGTACTTCAAAACTATGGTGAAGTTCAGTTTACTGACTATGGTCTTTCAGGAATTCCCATTATGCAGTTGTCACGCTATGTTTCTATGTCACCATCGGAAGAAATTACAATAAATATTGATGTGACACCTGATTTTTCCTTTGACGAAATCAAAAAATATCTTGATGACCGTCGTGAATATGGAACAGGCCTTTGTGAGAATGTGCTTATCGGTGTTATGAACAAGCAGTTGTGTATAACATTATTAAAAGAGTGTGGTATTGCACCAAACGGAAAGATTTGTGAACTTGGTGATGGTGAAATATTAAACCTTGCAAAGCTCTGCAAGTGCTGGAATATCAAGATTAAAACAGCCCGTGGCTTTGATGTTGCACAGGTTACAGCAGGTGGTGCAGATTGTTCACAATTCAACAGCGAAACAATGGAATCAAAATTAGTCCAGAATCTTTTTTGTTGTGGTGAAGCACTTGATGTTGACGGAGATTGTGGCGGATATAATTTACAATGGGCGTGGAGTTCAGGCAGAACAGCAGGACACACAATAGGTGAGAGGATAAACAATGCTCAGAATTAGTGAAATTAAACTTGACCTTGACTGTGATTTTCATGATATTGAAGATGCAGTTGTCAAGACTTTAAAAATAAGCAAAAACAGAATATTAAAAACAGAAATCTTTAAACAGAGTGTGGATTGTCGTAAGGGTGAAGTCCGTTTTGTTTTTACAGCGGATGTAACTGTTGACGGTGACGAAGATAAGATTTTGGAAAGTCTTAATAATAATCGAGTTATCAAATGTCAGAAATACGAATATAAAATGCCTGAGTCCAACAGAAAAAGCACTTTGTCACCTGTTGTTGCAGGTTTTGGCCCTGCAGGTATGTTTGCAGGACTTATTCTTGCTCGTAGCGGACATTGTCCCATTATTATCGAGCGAGGTAGGGATATTGATGCAAGAACGGACGATGTAAACAATTTCTGGACTAATCGTATCCTTGACGAAACATCAAATATTCAATATGGTGAGGGTGGTGCAGGAACATTTTCTGACGGAAAACTCACAACAGGAATAAAAGACAGTCGTTGTCGTTTTGTATTCCAAGAATTTGTTTCTCACGGTGCTCCAGAAGATATACTTACAAATGCTAAGCCCCATATTGGTACAGATAAACTTAAAGAAACTGTAAAATCCATCCGTGAAGAGATTATTTCTCTTGGTGGTACAATTCTTTTTGAAACTCAACTTGTAAATATTATCGTTGCCAATAGTTTTATCCACGGTGTAACTGTAAAGGATAAATATGGTAAGGAAAGAGATATTGAAACAGACGCTCTTATTCTTTCAATCGGTCATTCTGCAAGTGATACTATTGAAATGCTTTATGGCAAGGGTATCAATATGATGCAGAAACCATTCTCTGTGGGAGCAAGAATTGAACATCCACAGGAATATATAAATTCAGTTCAATATGGTGAATTTAAAAATCATCCAAAATTGAAGGCTGCCGATTATAAACTTGCTTGTCATCCACCACATGGCAGAGGTGCATACACTTTTTGTATGTGTCCGGGTGGTACTGTTGTTTGTGCTTCATCTCAAAAGGGGGGAGTTGTAACAAATGGTATGAGTGAATATGCTCGTGATAAGGAAAATGCAAACTCTGCAATTCTTGTAGGTGTTGAACCTGCAGATTTTCCAAGTGAGCACCCACTTTCAGGCTTTGAGCTTCAAAGAGAAATTGAAGAAAAAGCATTCCGTCTTGGTGGTAGTGACTATTCTGCACCTGCAACACTTGTTGGTGATTTCTTAAAGGGACAAAAATCTACAAAATTAGGTAGTGTTAAACCATCATTCACAACAGGTGTTACAATGGGTGATATAAGTGAAGCATTACCTCAAAAAGTTGTAAACACAATGCGTGATGCACTAGTGCAGATGGATAAGAAGCTTAAAGGCTTTGCTATGGATGAAGCAGTGCTTACTGCTCCTGAAACCAGAAGTTCATCACCTGTGAGAATTCTTCGTGATGAATTTTATCAGACAAATATCCGTGGACTTTATCCTTGTGGTGAAGGTGCAGGATATGCAGGTGGTATTGTTTCTGCTGCTGTTGACGGTGTAAAATGTGCAGAAGCCGTTTTATCCGACGAAACATAACAAAATTTCCATAAAATGTAATCAAACTGTAATTTGACTTTATTACTATATGTGGTATATTATTCTTGTAAAATCTGGTAAAGGAGGAATAGCATTTTGAATATAGATAATCTTTGTATGAACTGTATGTGTGAGTTGAATGACGAAATACAATGTCCTCATTGTGGCTGTGATGTTGATTCACCTCAGTTTGCACCTTGTCTGCCTTTAAAAACAATAATTGGTGGCAAATATCTTATCGGTAGAGTTATTTCCTCCAATAACGAAGGCTCAACTTATATGGCACTTGACCTTGAAAGTGAAGCAACAGTTATTATTAGAGAATTTTATCCTGATGCTATTTGTGAGCGTGGTGACGATGGTGTTACAGTTGTTGCCAACGAATCCTGCGAAGAAAATTACGTAAAATGCATGAATATGTTCAAGGATATGTGGAGCAAACTTGCAGGAGTAAGAGGCTTTTCTGCTCAGATTCCTGTTTTAGATATTGTTGAAGCAAATAATACTGTATATTCAGTAAGCGAATATGTTGAAAGCATAACACTTCGTGATTTCTTGTTGAGAAGTAGAACGGGTTATCTTAAATGGGAAAAGGCAAACCAACTCTTTATGCCGGTTTTATCCCTTTTGACAAAACTTCATGAGCTTGGAATTGTTCACTATGGAATTAGTCCAGACACTCTCTATATCGGTAGGGACGGAAAATTACGTTTGTCAGGATTCTCCATTGAAGGCTCACGACATGATGGAAGCATTTTAACAGCAGAGTATTTTGATGGCTACACTCCTTTGGAACAGTACAATTATTCTTCTCAGGTGGGATGTTTCTCGGATGTGTATGCTTTTTGTGCAGTAATATATAGGTCTTTGGTAGGTAGTGTGCCACAGGATGCAATTTCTCGTTCAAAGAATGACCAGTTAATCATTCCTGCAAGATATGCTGAGATTATTCCTGGTTATGTTATCAATGCCTTGATGAACGGTTTGCAGGTTGATTCTCAATATCGTACACAAAAAATCGAAACCTTGCACGAAGAACTTTCAGCTACTCCTGCTGCGGTTATATCGTCCTATTCAGGAGTTAATCTTCCCACAGAAGAAAAACCGAAAACAGTGGAGCCAGTGGTTTATGTTGAGGATGATTCTCCACAACGCACCTTGATAAAGACATTTATCATTATTTTGATTGTCGGTCTTTTGGCTGTTGGTGGTTGGTTTGTTTATGAACTTGTATCCAATAAAGGCGAGGAAGAAGCAGTAGAACAGATAGACGAAGGTGAAACCTTTGAGGTAGGAAATTTTAAAGGCTCAAACTATGAAGAGGTTACAAGCAATTCTGTTCAGAAAAAGAGATTTAACATCAAAGTAGAATATGTGTACAGTAGCGATGTTGAAAAAGGTTATATAGTTGACCAGAGTATTGCTCCAGGAAAAAAAGTAAAGTATGGAACCGAAATTATTTTCAAGGTCAGCAAAGGTCCAGAGTATGTCAGAGTTCCTGCGGTTGACGAATTGACCGTTGAGATGGCAACCATGGAACTTGAAGGTGCAGGTTTTGTGGTGGTAGTTGCTGAAAAAGAAAATACAGAGAATAAAATCGAAGGAACTGTGGCAGGAACAGACCCAGGACCAGGTGTATCGGCAGTAAAAGGTTCAACTGTTACATTGTATGTATGGGGAGCTCCTAAAAAGAATATTGGTGGATTAGATATCCTGGATTGGCTTTTCTAAATAATTTTAATAAAAAAACGTATCATTCAGAAGTCGAATGGTACGTTTTTTGTTTGTTACACTATGAAATTGTTATACAATCTTTTGCCTTTATGATGATACCATTTATTGTGACATCTTGGTCGTTGTAGTTAACATAAACCTTAATGCTATTATCATATTCGGTACAGTAAACACCATCCTGAACAATGGAATGTCCAGTTATTCTGGAGTTTCTCAATTCCTTTAAAGCATTGTCAGATTGGGTATAATATTCAACGATTTCATTGATATTGCTATTGAAATGATATGTTTTATCAAGGTCTGTATTATATTCGGTACAATACCATTGTACACTTGGTAAACAACCATACTCAATTGACTTCAAGAAAGCAGTTTTCATATCGGATGCAGCATTGATAGGGGAGATGCTGTATTCCATAATTCCGTGTAAAATCATCTGTACGAATGGGATACCAACATATGCTGAACTTTCTTTATATGCCAAAGTCGAAACAGGAATATTTGAAACAACATCGGCATTTTTGATTGAGTAGAAATTACCAGTATCAACCATAAGCATTTTTGATGAAGCCAAAACAGGAATTTGTGATGATATTTCTTTTTGTGATTGTGTGCGAGAGTAGAAATTGCCTGAGTAGTCGGTGTATAAATATTTGCCCACATCATTGAGTGAGTAACCATCAAAACTCAGTTTTTCAGAATTGTTTAAGATACTGTTTATTCTGCTTTCAAACCTGCCCATTGGAAGGAAGGATTGCTTTTTAGTTGTGTAAGGGAAAGAATTTATTGCATCACATTTAATTGCTTTTCCGTCTATTGCCTTAGCATTTGAAGAGTTGGATTTATATGTGATTATATCTGTGTCAATAAAGAGTGAGAATTTTTGGCTGTTAAGGTAGTTGTACATTTCTTCATACTTACTGTCCTTACCGAGCTTGTTTTTGAAATCATCAAAATCTTTGCCGGTACCATTGTTAGCATTGGTGTGTAAACCATTATATCTCACATATGCGTTGTTAATACCCTTTGCTTTTAACAATGTTGTGAGTGAAAGTGCTTGTTCATAATCGGTTAGGGTAATGTATTTGCCCTTTTCGTTGATGTAACCACCCTGAAGTGATAAAACCATTGGAATATGGTCACCGGTTATTTCGTCCGTTCTTGCAGGAAGAACAGAATTTCTTATTAGGTTTTCACGACAGGCAGTAGCCATTCCAGAATATGTGGCAAGTTTTCCAGATAAGAAACGGTAACAAAGTTTAATTTCATTTTTATACTGTTCACCATAAAATTTAGTAACATTATTTTTATTCTGTCGTGTATATATATCCGTTGTGTTAAAACTTGCATAAACACTGTTAAGTGTTTTGTCACTATTTCTATAAGCATTTATGTTTGCGATTGTGTCACCCTGGTCAATAGTACAAAGGAAAGCACTGTCACCATTTTTAATTCCAAAAGCACCTAAAAGACATTGAGTTTCGGATGTGTCTTTTGTCACACCTGCATCCTTACCATAAACAGAAAGAGAGATTGGTGAAAAATCCTTGTCTTCCTTGCCTGTCATAATCAAAGCACCACTACCGTCAGGGATAAAGATATAGTCATCTTCACCACTGTTTTCATATGCACCAAAGTTGTTGAGAATGCTCATTTTTTCAAGATAAACATCTTTTGGCAATGCTAGATGATTCATACCAACAGTTACATAAAGAGAACCGTCTTTTAATCCATAGGTAATTGTAATATCTGCACGAATTTCATCATTTTTAACATCAGAAATTGCCTTTGCACCAGTTTCTTTGTCAAGGCTCATAGCATAAGTTACAGAAACTTCATCAACACCCAAGTTGTATTTGAAATTCCCAAAGTTTACAGAGTTGTTTTGAGAATTGAGAGTGTAAACCTTTTCATTACCATTAGATAAAACCATTTCAATTGGATAGCTTGAAATCTGCTTTGTGACATCACTTGTAGGAAGTGAACTCCATATTTTATCTGTGTTTGTATCATGGACAGCAATAGTGGCAGTTGTTTCATTAAAAAGTAAATCAATAAGTCCGGATGTTGCAACAGGAATATATGATTCCACATTACATTTGTGGAATTCGTCCCCCGAATATACACTATCTACATATTCAATGGAATCAAGTTTTACCTTCTTTGTGTGGGTTGTGTTGGCAAATATTGTGCATAATACTCCAACTACACAAAGAACAGCAACAATTTTTATAATGACCTTACGTCTGGAAGATTTCATATCATTTTCTCCAAAAATAAAAACTATGATAGATTTTTTATATTCTACCATAGTTTCCTGAAAATATCAAATTTTTTACCCTGTGAGCTTCTTTCTCAATTCTGTGAGTATTATTTTTTCCTTTCGTGACACCTGAACTTGTGAAATTCCAAGTATATCTGCAGTTTTTGTTTGGGTAAGTCCACGAAAAAATCGAAGTGAAATCAATTCTCTGTCTTTATCAGACAACTGATTTAAAACCTGTTGAATTGATAACTTGTCGTCAATGGGTGTGTATTCATCCTCGGCAGGTATATCTATCTGATTTTCGTCGTCGTTGTCGGCAGTTAAGGATTTAACAGGTTGTAAAACACAAATCAGTTGAGCTGTTTCGGGAACACTTTTGCCGATTAATTCTGCTAATTCTGAAACTGTGGGCTCAACGCCATTTTCCTTTTCATATTTTTCTTTTAGTTTTGCAAGATTTCGAGCATCTTCTTTTAATGAACGACTTATTTTTACAGCACCATCATCACGGAAAATCCGTTTAATTTCACCTAAAATTGATGGAACTGCATAGGTCGAAAAAGCAAATCCAAGGTCCTCACGAAAACCATCAGCAGCTTTGATTAACCCAATACAACCTGCAGAATATAAGTCCTCATAATCAACACCCTTGCCAATAAAACGGGAAGCACATTTCCCAACAAGACCTAAATTATTAAGTATAAGTTCATCCCTTGTCATTTTGCACGACCAGAAATTTTCTTGCAAAGGGTAATTGTTGTGCCTTTGTTAACTGTTGAACGAACAGAAATTTTATCCATAAAACTTTCCATAACTGAAAAACCAAGTCCTGCTCGGTCACCACCAAGAGTTGTGAAAAGTGGCTCACGTGCTTTTTTGATGTCTGCAATTCCACAACCTCGGTCTTTAATTGATATAATAACTCTTCCGTCGTTGTGAATTTTTACTCCTATGTAAATTCTGCCCACACTATTTTTATAACCATGAACAATACAGTTTGTGACAGCTTCACTGACAGCAGTTTTGATGTCGTTAATTTCTTCAACTGTGGGGTCAAGTTGTGATGCAAATGCCGATACAGTAGCACGGGTAAAACTTTCGTTTATAGAGCGACTGTCAACAGTCATTTTGAATTCATTGATTACCATTTTTACTTCCTCCTTTTTTGATGTTTGCAATTCTGTCAAGTCCTGCAAGTCGCATAACTTTATAGGAATTGTCCGATAATCCTGTGACTTCCAATATGCCACCTAATTCATTCAGAATTTTGTACCTTCCCATAACAAGTCCAATTCCAGAGCTATCCATAAATGTAACATTTGAAAAATCCAGAATAACTGTTTGCGGACGACAGTTTTCGATTCTTTCATCAATATCAAGTCGAATTGGTAAGGTTGTGTGGTGGTCAATCTCACCATTTAACTTGCAGAATAGGGTTTCATCGTTAAATTCTATTTTTACACTCATTTTTTAAACCTCCTTTTTGTTTTATTTTAAACTTATGCTTTTGAAAAAAATGTCACAATAGGTAATTGAAATAAAAGAATATAATTTGTATAATATATAGTTAGAGGTGCTGAAAATGAAAATTCTTGTAATCTTAACAGGTGGTACAATCGGTAGCGTGATTCACGATGGATATATTTATACTGATGAAGAGGCTAAAAAACTTGTAGTGAACAATTATTTGGTAGAGTATAACAATGATGTTGAGTTTGATATCATTGAGCCTTTTACTCTCCATAGTGAGTATCTTTCACATAAAGAAATAAATTCCTTGGTGGATATTGTATGCGATAGTGTTTCAAAGGACTATGACGGAATTATTGTAACTCATGGCACGGATTCACTTCAGCTTTCCACATCTGCACTCAGTTTTGCAGTGGGTAATTGTAATATTCCGGTGTTGATGGTTTCTGCACAATATCCTATGGCAGATTATCGCTCAAACGGACAAATTAACTTTAATGGTGCAGTTGAATTTATAAAAAATAAAAAAGGCACAGGTGTTTATGTTGCATATGCAAATGATAATGAAAATGTGAATTTCCATCAGGGCAACAGAGTTATAATGTTTAATGAAGCAGATGATAAGGTTTATAGTCTGCCACCAGTAAATGTGAATTCTGCATTAGGAAAATATGAGTTGACAGAGAATTCAAAAACTCTTGTTATTACCGTTTCACCAGGTGCAGTTTATAATTACGATTTAGAGGGGATAAAAGCAATAATTTTAAGACCATATCATTCAGGTACTGTTAATATTAAAAGTCAGGATTTCCTTGCATTTGTAGGTGAAGCAAAACAAAAAAATATTCCCGTTTACCTTGTAAACCTTAAAAAAGGTGTAAATTACGAAGGCGTTAGGGAATATGAGAAGGCAGGGATTGATATTCTTCCATTTTGTTCGTTTCCAAGTATTTATATGAAATCTTGGATAGGGAACAGTATAGAATGTGATTTTAATGAGTTTATGAAAACCCCAATAGCAGGTGAGTTTTAGAAAAAAAGAATAATTCTTCGGTAAATAACAAAAAAACTGTTGACTTTTTCTATTTGTAATGGTATTATATTCGGGCAGTAAAAACTGTTATGCGCCGGTAGCTCAGCTGGATAGAGTGTTTGGCTACGAACCAAAAGGTCGGGGGTTCGAATCCCTTCCGGCGTGCCATTAAAAGAGAGTACACATTTTGTGTGCTCTTTTTTAATTTTATTTTATAGTTCAGGGTAAGGGATTTGAACAAGAACTTTACAAATTTGAATTTATCGGGGAGAATGTTGTAGGGGTCGGCGTCCTCGACGACCCGAACCAAATGAATAGATAAGCCAAC
>CALEIS010000078.1 GCA_937877675.1 uncultured Clostridia bacterium
GGTCGTGAAATCAGAATTATGGTTAATCCAGAACAGATTTCTGACGAAAAGATGGTTATTGTTGCTCGTGATATTGCAAAGAAGATTGAGGATGAACTTGAGTATCCAGGACAAATCAAGGTTAATATTGTGAGAGAAAATAGGGTTATTGATTTCGCAAAGTAATCTGATAAATACCAAATAACAATGCCCCGATGTCATCAAAAGGCTTCGGGGCAAAATAAATTAAATCTATATATAGAAACGGTGTGCTTATGTCACGCGAAATTAAAATTTTATGCGTAGGAGATGTTGTTGGTACTCAAGGGTGCGAATTCCTTCGCAAAACTCTTTCTGATTTTAAGAGAAAGAATAACATTGATGTTTGTATTGTAAATGGTGAAAATTCTGCAGTCGGTAACGGAATGTTGCCAAATTCCTGCAATCATATTTTCACAAATGGTGCCGATTTTATTACCGGTGGTAACCACTCATTAAAAAGACGAGAAATCTTTGATTATCTCGATAACAACGAAAATATTATTCGTCCTGCTAACTTTGGTGAAGGTGTTTGGGGCAAAGGTTGGGGAATAATTGATAAAGGTGCCTACAAGGTGGGTGTTATTAACCTTCTTGGCAGAGTTTGGCTTGAAGGACATCTTGACCCATTCAGTAAGGCTGACGAAATAATTGAAGAAATTAAAAAGGAAACTAAAATTATCTTAATTGATTTTCATGCAGAGGCTACCGCTGAGAAAAAGGCTTTTGGATATTATCTTGACGGAAAGGTTAGTGCAATTTTCGGCACTCATACGCATATTCAAACTGCTGATGCACAGATTATGGCAAATGGTACTGGATATATTACTGATTTGGGTATGACCGGTCCTGAAGAATCTGTACTTGGTGTGAAAAAAGAGATAATTATTGATAAATTCAGAAAAGGTTTCACAACTATGTTTGAAACCGCCGATACACCTTGTTTTATGCAGGGATGTATTTTTACAATAGATAGAGATACAGGAAAGACAATAAATATTGAAGCCGTAACTGTGAGGTGAATGATAAATGAGTAAAATCACAAAGACAATAGCATTGATTTTGTGTATAGTTATGTGTTTTTCTGCTTGTAGCAGCAACCCGAATGGTGGCGAGAGCACAACTGTTGCAGGACAGGAAGGCACAGAAACAACTCAGGACTCATTCACAATTACCGACGGTAAAGTGGTTTTACCATACAACAAAACAGATGGAATAAATCCATTTTTTGCAGAGAGTTATGAAAATATTTATCTTGGTCATTTTCTGTATGAATCATTATTTTCTATTGACAAAAGTTATGCTGTAACAAATGCGATTGCAGAGAGTATTTCTTTTGAGGGAAATGATGTAACAGTAAAATTGCGACATAATGTTTTGTGTAGCGACTATTCCCCACTTACAGCATCCGATGTGGTGTACTCGTTTAATCTTGCAAAGAATTCTTACTATTGGGGAAACACATTGAAAAATGTGGCTTCTGCCAGAATGCAAGATGATTACACAGTTGTTTTTTCCCTTGATTTTAAGGATGTTTATGTTGCAGGAAAATTGGTCTTTCCAATTGTGAAAACAGGTACAGCAGATGGCAGAGAATCTGTACCTATGGGTAGTGGGGCTTATACTTTTGCTAATGATAAACTTGTAAATATTGCAAATGCACAAAATGTGGTTTATCTTGCAGAAATTAGTGACCGTAGTAGTGCAGAAGATGCTTTTAACATCGGTATGACTGATGTTTTCTTTGATGATTTGTCAAATTGTGATTATTCAGTTACAATGGGTCAGGTCAGTGAATTTGCATTGAACAATATGGTGTATCTGGGTATAAATAATAACAAGGGTGTTCTTGATAAGAATATAAGAAGTGCTATTGCCGCAAAGCTTGATGCAGATGCAATTGCTCTTTCTTCGTATCAGGGTCACTCAAAGGGAAACAAGCTTCCTGTTAATCCGAATAGTCTTTTGTTTAATGAGCTTACAAAGGTGGATTCTGTTGGAAACCCTACTCTTGCAAATGAAATAATTGACCAGTGTGGATACACGAGATATTCAGGTAGTGCAAAGACAAATGGCTATTATACCTTATCCTTATCGCTTATAGTTAATATTGAAAATCAATACAGAGTTGCTGCTGCATATCAGATTGCTGATTCTTTAGAAGAATGTGGATTTAAGATTAATATCCAGATATTAACCTTTGACGAATACAGTAGAAGAATCTCGTCAGGAGATTACGATATGTATTTAGGCGAGGTAAAACTTGACGGCTCAATGGATATAAGCCAGTTTTTCACAAGTGGAACAGCATTTAGCTCCGGTATTGACACAACACAAAGGGTAGTCACAGAATATTTTAATTATCGAGCTGGGGATATTACTTCGGCAGAATACTATGAAATTTTTGTGGAATATTATCCATTTATTCCGGTAGGTTTTAGGACGGGATATGCAGTGACATCAAATGATGTTACACTTAATCTTGAAAGAATACCATTCAGTTTGTATAACGGTATATAGTATAAATAAGGTGAAATTATGAAGTTCTCCGATGACATTAAATACATCAAAGGCGTGGGGGAAGCAAGAGCTCTTGCATTCCGTTCTATTGGTGTGTCAACTGTCGGGGAACTTTTGCGTTTTTATCCTCGTGCTTATGAGGATTGGAGCAAAATTCTTCCTATTTCTCAATGTATTATAGGCGAAAATGTATGTATAAAAGGAACGATTATGTTTCCTGTGAAGAATGAGCGTGTTCGTGGGGGTATGCTCATAGCAAAAGCGACTATTACCGATGGTGATGATGTTGTTTCTGCAACATTTTTCAACAATAAATACATTGAAAAGATGCTTAAAAGTGGAGAAGAATATCTTTTCTACGGAAAAATTACTCTTGGTAAATTCTCTGCAAGAGAAATGATAACACCTATGTTTATCAAGTCCTCACAGAGTGTTGAAATTAAACCGATTTATCCCCAAAATAAGAATATTACATCAAAAATTATTCAGTCAGCGGTACAAAATGCCTTGGAAAAGGTGGAAACCATCCCTGAATATCTTCCACAAGAGATTTTAAATGAATATAATCTTGTTTCTCTTGATACTGCAATAAGAAACATTCATTTTCCTAAAAATGATGAAGATTTGCAAAAAGCAAGGGACAGACTTATTTTTGATGAGCTTTTCATTTTGCAATTAAGTTTGCTATCCTTGAAAAATGAGAATAAGGAAGTAAAAACAAAGAATATTGTTGAAAAAGATTATACGGAAGAATTTTTTGAACTCTTACCGTTTACTCCTACAAACGCTCAAAAAAGAGCAGTAAAAGAGGCTGTTTCAGATATGCAAAAGGGTAAACAGATGAACAGACTTTTGCAGGGTGATGTAGGTAGTGGTAAAACTGCAGTTGCAGCATCCATTGTTTATACATCATCAAAAAATGGTATGCAATCAGCACTTATGGCACCGACAGAAGTGTTGGCAACCCAACATTTTGAAACTTTTACAAGACTTTTTGAGGGCACAGGAATTAAATGTGACTTGCTTGTGGGTAGCACAAAGGCAAAGGATAAAAAAGAGATAAAAGAAAGACTTAAAAAAGGTGAAATTGATTTAATTATCGGTACTCATGCTCTTATTCAGGAAGATGTTGAGTTTGAGAGATTAGGTCTTGTTATTACTGACGAGCAACATCGTTTTGGTGTAAAACAGAGAACGGGTCTTTGTAGTAAGGGTGAAAATCCTCATGTTTATGTTATGAGTGCAACCCCTATCCCCCGTACACTTGCTCTCATTTTCTTCGGTGATTTGAATGTTTCTATTCTCGACGAGTTACCACCTGGAAGACAAAAAATTGATACTTATTCAGTTTCTTCGGCTAAACGTGGCTCAATGTTTGAGTATATAAGAAAGCATCTTGACCAAGGTTATCAGGCGTATATCGTCTGCCCACTTGTTGAAGAAAGTGAAATGATGCAGGGAATTATGTCGGCAGAAGAGTATTACAAAAAGGCACAGGTACCTTTTAATGGATATACACTTGATTTGCTTCACGGTAAAATGACACCAAAGAAAAAAGATGAGGTTATGTTGAAATTCAAGAATGGGGAAACGCAACTTCTTATCTCAACAGTTGTTATTGAAGTCGGTGTTGATGTGCCGAATGCAGTTATAATGGTAGTGGAGAATGCCGAAAGATTCGGACTTTCACAGCTTCATCAGTTGCGTGGTCGTGTTGGCAGAGGTCAGGCTAAATCTTCTTGTATTCTTGTAACCGATGCCAAGGGTGACGAGGCAAAGGCAAGAATGAGAATTATGTGTGAAACTACTGACGGATTTAAAATTGCCGATGAGGATTTACGTCTTCGTGGTCCAGGTGATTTCTTCGGCACAAGGCAACATGGTCTGCCAAAGCTAAAAATAGCAGATATTCTGACAGATACAAAGATTCTTACACAGACACAGAGACTTGCTATGTCAATTATGGAAGAAAACAGACTTTCTGAAAAAGAAGAATATCGTCAGATTGCGAAATTGGTGGCAAGAAAAATACAAAGTTTACAAGCAGTTAATGCAGCGAATACTATTTAAGTGGGGAAAGAGTATGTATATTTTTAAACCAATATTAGAGAAAAATTGGGCAAATACAGAGAAAATGGATGCCAAGAGAATTGCAAGTCAGACAGAGCCACAAGGACTCCAGCAAATCCTTGATATTCCATACATAAATGACGGACATAAAGGACATCTTCTTGATATTTATTATCCCGAAGGTACAACGGAAAAACTTCCTGTGATTATTGACATTCACGGTGGTGGATGGATGTATGGTTACAAGGAAATTAACAAGTATTTTTGTTTAAAACTTGCTCAAAAAGGCTTTTTGGTTGCATCAATTAACTATCGCCTTGCAGGTGAAGTATTTTTTGACGACCAAATCCGTGATATTTTTGCTGCACTTACATGGTTGGGAGAAAATCTCAAGGACTATCCTGCGGATTTGGATAACATTTTCCTTGCAGGTGATTCAGCAGGTGGACATTTTGTATGTGTTACAACTGCAATCAACCTTAGTGAAGAAATGCAAAAGGATTTTGGAGTAAAATATGTTGGTTATGATTTCAAGGCGGTTTCTGCAATCTGTCCTGCTATCGACCTTTTGAGTCCAAACTTTTTAATGAATGTAAATGTTCCTGTTCTTTTAGGTGATGATTGGAAAAATAGTAAATTCAAGAAATATATGAAGGTTGAAAATCTTGTATCTGACAAATTCCCACCATTCCATATTCTTACTGCACATGGCGACGGACTTCTTAAAAAACAAGCACCAATTCTTGCGGATATTTTCAGAAAAAATAGGGTGGAATTCCGTTTTTGTAACTTTATGGGACAATTAAACGGAAAATATCTTGGTCATGTTTTCAATGTTATTGACCCATTTTCAATTTATGGTGACCAAGCAAACACAGACATAACAGATTTCTTTAAGAACAAAATGTAAACTTTTGCCGTTTTGTGACTTATCCCCGTGGTTAACTTGACAAAACATATGGTAATATGGTTTAATATTTATATGATAGTCATATAAAGAAAGGTGAAAAAGATGAAAAAATTTATTGCTCTTCTTTTAGCATTGGTTATAGTTGCGTCAATCCCTGTTATCGCATTTTCTGCTAGTCCTGGTGTTGGTGGTGGCAACAGCGGTGGCGATGTTATTGAATGGGATGATATTGTGAATGCAGGTTATAGTCAAGGTGACTTGAGTCGTGATGGAAAAATTTCTGCATATGATGCAAGATTGATTTTGAAAATAGCTGCAGGTACAGAAACAGAAACAAGTGCTGATATAAAACTTTGCGATTTTAATGGCGATGGTAAACTTACAGCATATGATGCTCGTCAGGTTTTAAAGCTTGCTGCACAATAAAAAAATGATTATTAACGGTACCTAGACGGTGCCGTTTTTTCATCCGTTGATTTCTTGACAAACGGATGATAGTGTGTTTTAATTAAACTGAGAAAATTTATAGTTTAGGAGACTTTTTGCATATGAAAAAGTGGCTTTCAATAATTCTTGCTTTGGTAATTGCTTTGTCTGTTTTGCCTTTGAGTGTAATGGCTGGAACAAGTGGTGATTATACCTATGAGGTGCTTTCAGAGGCAGATAAAACCTGTGTAATTACAGCTTATACTGGCAAGACAAGAAATCTGACAATTCCATCATCTTTAGATGGGTACAAAGTTGTTGAATTAGGTGCGCTTTCTTTTCAGGAAGCAAAATTATTAAAGACGGTTATCATTCCATCAACAGTTACAGTTATCAGAGAAAGTGCGTTTTTTGGTTGTCTTGATTTGACAACAGTGGCAATTCCAAGTAGCGTAAAAGTTATTGAACAGTGTGCGTTTGCAGAATGTACTGAACTTTCAGCCATTAATTTCCCTGATAGTGTAACGTTTATCGGAAGAGGTGTACTTCACAACACAAAATATATGCCTGTTATTGAATTTGAAAGAGAAGAACTGATTTTACCAAGGTCAGAATCTTTATATGATACTTCTGGTTGGACAAATGGTGAACTCTACATAGGAAAGCACCTTATTGGAGTTGACCTTAAAAAAACAGGTAGCTTTACAGTTAAAGACGGTACAAAAACCATCGCAGGTGAAGCTTTTTATTGGTGTGATAGAATTACAAGCGTGTCAATTCCAAACAGTGTTGTAACAGTTGGTGAATATGCATTCTACCAATGTAGTGGACTTAAAAACGTGACACTTCCAGAGAGTGTGACAACAATTGCAAGAGGAGCATTTGACCTTTGTAATAATCTTCAGACAATTAACATTCCATCAGGTGTAAAGGAAATTAGTGCATGGGCTTTTGCAGGATGTAAAGCTCTCAAAAGCGTAACAATTCCAGGCACTGTTGAAAAAATTGGTACAGGTGCGTATAACTCATGTACATCCTTGACAACAGTAAAAATCAATAGTGGTGTAAAAGAAATTGGCAAGGCTGCTTTTTATGGTTGTACTGCACTTTCAAGTATTACTATTGCTGATAGTGTGAATAAAATTGGACAAATCGCATTTGGCACAACAAAATATTACAATACTAGTGCAAACTGGAGCAACAATGCTCTTTATATCGGAAATCATCTTATTGGAGTTAAAGGCTCTGTTTCAGGAGAATATTCAATTAAAGCTGGTACAAAAGCTATTGCTGAAGATGCTTTTTATGAATGCAAGTCAATAACAGGCATTAATTTCCCTTCAAGTGTAAGTGGTGTATGGGAAGGTGCATTCAGAAAGTGCTCTTCACTTCAAAAATTTACTGTAGCAAGTGATAATAATAATTTCTCTGCAGAAAATGGAGTTTTATATAATAAAAATAAAACAGAATTGATTTGCTGTCCTATTGCAAATTCACAGACAACAGTTTCTGCTCCTAGTAGCGTTAATTCTGTATGGAATTATGCATTTTATGAATGTGCAAATGTTAAGGAAGTAAAATTATCAGGAAATCTTCAAAGCATAGGCACATATGCATTTTATAATTGTGGCAAGTTGGAAAAGGTAAGAATTCCTGCAAGTACAAATTATATTGGTGAGTGGGCTTTTGTTACTCCTAAAAAAGTAAAACTTGTTGTTGCACAAGGCTCTTATGCAGAGGACTATGCAAAGAATAATGATTTATCATATGAATATGCAGGTGCTTATTACGAAGACAAGACATTTGGAATTATTGTTGAAAGTAATGTGCAAAATGTATTACCAACAGATGGGGTACTTGTTGTAAGTAAGAAGACTGTGGACAATAAGACAACATATTCAATAAACATTAAAAAAGATAACGCAGTTGTCCAACCAACTGGGACAGTTACAGTAAAAATCCCAATGACCCAACCAAGTGGTCTTCAGGAATATAAGGCTTTTGTAGGAAACCAAGAGATTGTGGCAACCTATGAAAATGGTTATCTTATTTTTGAAACAACAAAATTAGGTGAATTTGTTGTGGAAGTTGAAACAAAACAAGGTCTCTTAGGTGACTCAAACGGAGATGGAAAAGTATCTTCTATTGATGCACGATGGGTTTTACAGGTTGCAGCAGGTACAAGAGTTGCAACAGAAGAGGAAAAAGCTCGTATGGACGCAAATGGAAGTGGTACAATAACAGCAATTGATGCACGTTGGATATTACAAGCTGTTGCAGGTACAAGGGAATTATAAAAATAAAAACGAGGCATTTTAGTGCCTCGTTTTTTATATTATGTCTTTATTGTTAAGTACCTTGAGTGGATTATCTCGCATAAAAGTTTCGATTATTTCGTCAGTTATGTCGTCGGAAAAGTCCCCAAACTTTTCTGTCAATCTTGTGTGTCGATATACAAGGTCGTGAGCATCACTTGCCATAAAATGAGCAAAACCACGGTTTATCAAATCCATAGCCATACCATGTGGTGCTTCTCCGTTTCTACCTCGTAAACTATCAATGTTTACCTGTAGAAGGATTGGTCTAGTGAGAATTTCATCCACTAAATTGTAATCTCGGTGTAATTCAACATATCTTTCAGGATGTGCAAGAATTGGAATATAACCCCTATCAAGTAATTCATCAAACCACATTAAAACATGGTCAGTGTTAAATGGACCGAGTGGCATTTCGCAAAGAATATATCTGGATTTGTTTATTGTAAGTGCATCCAGTGATTTAGCAGAAAAAATCTTGTCACAGAGAAAAATTTCAGCACCCGCAATAAGCTTTAAAGGAATTTCTTCTTCATCCAATATTTTAGAGAGAATTCTAATTCTTCGGTCACGCTCTTCAACGAAATCAAAAATATTCTTGTAATCCATAAAGTGAGGGGTCAAAACAAGAACATCACAGCCATTTTCATAGGCATCTCGACACATCTTAACGGATGTTTCAATGTCTTGTGCACCATCATCCATACCAAAAAGGACATGGCTATGAATATCTATCATGATTTATCCTCCTCTGTCTTTTCTTTAGGATAGTGTAAAATATGGATTATGCCTTCATCATTTAAGAGCTTGAGGGTAAGGACTGTGATAGGAAGAATGAAAATTCCGAACACGCCAAAAATCTGTGAGCCGATAAACATTGATGTAATTATCAAAAAGGCAGGAAGACCTAATTGCGTTGCAACTAATTTTGGCTCAATAATCTGACGGATAACTGTAATAATCAGATACAAAGCAAAAAGTCCAATTGCAAGAGAATAGTTTCCAACAAAGAGATTGTATGCTGCCCAAGGGATAACTACTGTGCCTGTGCCAAGGACAGGTACAATGTCAACAATGGCAGTAAGTATAGAAATTATAAGAATATATCCACCATTATAAACATTTAATAATTTCAAAAGGAAAAGCCCTACACTGATTTCACTAAATGTGACGAACATAATCATTCCGTAAGCCTTTGCATATTTACCAAGGGATGGGAAGAGGAGTCTTTTTGCTCGAACAATTTTGTCACGTGTGTCTTCTTTGAAAACACCGAGAACAATTCTTTTAAGTGACTGAAAATCGGCAGTCATAAAGCAACAAGCAATAATTCCGACTACAAATGAAACCAAGGTTGTAGGAATTGCTTTTAAAACATTAAGGACACCTAAAAGTGGACCTGAAAGAGCTGAAAAGTCGATTTTTGACATATCAAAAGATGTACTGCCGTCCATAAGACCATTTAGTTTTTCGTGCACGAAATTAGTTGCAGTAGCACAGGCTTTTTCTGGTAAAAATGAGAGTAAATTTGTCAAATATCCTTCTACTGTGAGAATGAGTGTAGGAATATCTTCAAATTTAATAATGAGATATTGAATAAAACCTTTTACTTCTGTCAATAACCACACAAAAAATATAGCGAGTACTCCAATAAAAGCAAAAGCTGAAAAAAGCACTAATAACGCAGAAACTAATCCTCGTTTAAGGGGCGTTTTTTTGCAAATAAAATTAACGGGTCGCTGCAAAAGCATGGCAACAAAAGCTGCAAGAATAATGGGTAAAACTGCCCCTAAAGCATATTTGAAAAACAAATAAAAAATAGCAAGAACTATTACAATGTAAAATGTATTAATAACAAAATTCTTCTTTTTTTCAATTCCAGTCATAATTATTCTCCATAACCTAATTATACTATATATAATAAACTATTTTACTTCAACTATCAATAATAAAAGTTAATTTATATAAAAATTCTAAAAATTTGATGAAAATTATTTGCAAATATATAGCAAATTACCCCTTTATTATATTGAAGTTTTGTGGTAGAATATGTGAAAGTATATTAAAATGCTTGATTATACCTTTTTTTACAGAAACCTAAAGATAGTAAGGATGTGAATTCTTAGTGTATGTTGCAGTAATGGGTTACGGTACAGTTGGTTCCGGTGTAGTTGAAGTGCTCACCAAAAACCATGATAGTATTGTAAAAAGAAGCACACAGAAAGAAATGGATGTTAAATATATTCTCGATTTGAGAGATTTCCCAGGGGACCCTCACGAGGATAAAATGATAAAAGATTTTAATATTATTCTCAATGACGATGATGTTAAAGTTGTAGTTGAAACAATGGGTGGTTTGCACCCTGCTTATGAATTTGTTTCTTCTTGTCTTAAAGCAGGTAAGAGTGTTGTAACATCAAACAAAGAGCTTGTTGCCGCAAAGGGCTGTGAGCTTTTACAGTTTGCTCAGGAAAACAATGTAAACTTCTTGTTTGAGGCATCTGTTGGTGGCGGTATTCCAATTATCCGTCCTATTTCACAGTGTCTTGCAGCAAATGAGATTGATGAAATCGCAGGTATCCTTAATGGTACAACAAACTTTATTCTTACAATGATGATTGAAAAGAATATGAGTTTTGAAGATGCTTTAAAACTTGCTCAGGACAATGGTTATGCAGAAAAAGACCCAACAGCAGACGTTGAAGGTCATGATGCTTGTAGAAAGATTTGTATTCTTGCATCTCTCTGCTTTGGAAAGCATGTATATCCTGATTCAGTTTATACAGAGGGAATTACAAAGATTACTCTTGATGACGTTGCATATATCGGTGCATTCGGTGGCGTTATTAAACTTCTTGGTCGTGCAAAGAGAATGGACGACGGAAAGATTTTTGCTATCGTTTCTCCAGCAATCGTTATGAATGGTAGTCAGTTGGCATCAGTTAACGATGTTTTCAATGCAATTCTTGTTCGTGGTGATGCAACAGGTGATGTTGTATTCTATGGTAAGGGTGCAGGTAAACTTCCAACAGCTTCAGCGGTTGTTGCAGACGTTATCGACTGTGCAAGAAATATGGACAGAAAGAAACCAATCGGCTGGGGTGAAGCAGAAGAGAATTATGTTGTTGATTACAAGTCAGCGGTTAATCCTCTTTACATCCGTGCTGAGGTAACAGATAAAGCAAACGCATTACAGGATGTTGTTGCTACTATCGGTAAAGTTCAGGTGCTTGAATTTGCAGGATGCAAATCAAACGAACTTGCTTTTGTAACATCTGCTATGGCAGAAGGCGAACTTACAGAAAAGCTTAATAGTATTTCTTCAATCAGCATAAAATCTCTTATCAGAGTTACTGATTATTAATAAATAATCCTTACAGGAGGCACATATGGGACTTATTGTTCAGAAATTCGGTGGTTCAAGTGTTCGTGACGCCGAAAGAGTTATGAATGTTGCTCAGATTGTTACTGATACTTACCGTGCAGGTAATGATGTAGTTGTTGTAGTATCAGCACAGGGTGACACAACAGATGATTTAATTGAAAAGGCTTATGAAATTAA
>CALEIS010000079.1 GCA_937877675.1 uncultured Clostridia bacterium
CGACGTTAAGATGAACCGTATCGTGCTCGACGGCGATCTTCCCAGCCCTGCAAATCCCCCCAAGGGCTGTAAATTCCATACCCGTTGTGCTCAGTGCTTCGAGCGTTGCAAGAACGAAGCGCCCGAATTCAGAGAGTACGAGCCCGGACATTTCGTTGCTTGCCATCTTTATGACAAGCAGGAAAACGAGTAAGCAAATATGAGTAAACGCAAGAAAAAAGTATACGACGATGACGACGGAAGAGTAATTTCTTCGATGAACGTCGACGGAATGCCTTGGTACAACGAAAAGAAATCGCTTTTCGGCGGGCCGAAAAAGGAAAAGGAGCAACCGAATAACGAGCTTCCGCTCACAAAACAGGAAACCCGTGCCATGAAGGATGAAAATTTGGAATTACAAAAGCGTTTAATCCGCATGGAAGCAGAAATTGAAGAATTAAGACGCAACAGATACTAAATCAGGAGATAGAAATATGATTTTTTCTCAGAGAAAGCCGGAGATTTTAGCTCCGGCAGGCTCTGTAGAGAGTTTAAGAGGCGCTATTGCTGCCGGCGCAGATGCTGTTTATATTGGCGGAAGAGATTATAGTTTGAGGGCAAATGCTAAGAATTTTTCTAATGAAGAAAGCATATAAGAAAAGCAAGGCAGTTGAACCGATTACCCAAAGCCAAAAAACAGTTGCATTTGCAAATAATGGTTCATAAAGCATACCGTCAAATTTTGCAATAAACTGGTCAGCAGGTAAAGCCAAGTCTGCAGCTGTTGGAATTATGTATTTATACTGGTCCCAGCTCATAATAAAAGTCATCCACAAGCCATAAATGATTGCGATAATACCCCACATAACTGTATAGATTTTCATCATTTTTTTGTTATCTGTCATATCAATCCCTCCATGAAACAATTGTAGCACTAAATTGTTATAAAAGCAATAAAAAAGGACTACCGATTTGGTAGTCCTAAAAAATTTATGAATATGAATTATTCTTCGTCTTCGCAACAGTCGCAATCGCATTCACAATCGAATTCGAGAGTTTCGCCACAGTTTGGACATTCAGCCTCACCATCAAGAATGATTTCTTCGTCGAAGTAAATCACTTCACCACAGTTTGGGCATTCAACTTCATACATATCTTCGTCGCAATCGCAACAATCGTCACAATCACAGTCACAATCATCACATTCGTCATAGAAGATTTCTTCGAGTTCTGCAAGGTCTTCATCAACTTCATCAAGCTGCTGTGTAACAAGACCCATTTCGTCATCAAGGTCACTTACTGTAAGTGCGATGTCATCGAGAACATCAAGAACTGCGTTGATAACTTTAGTTTCTTTAGCATCTTTATCAAAATCAAGACCTTCAACAAGACCCTTGAGATAAGCTACTTTTTCTGTAATTGTCATTTTGGTTTCCTCCAATTATGCTCTTGACATATACTCGCCTGTACGAGTATCAATGTTAATCATTTCACCTTCGTTAATGAAAAGTGGAACCTTAACTTCAGCACCTGTTTCAAGTGTAGCAGGTTTTGTAGCGTTAGTTGCTGTGTTACCTGCAAAGCCAGGGTCAGTCTGTGTAACCTGAAGAGTTACGAATGTTGGTGGTTCAACACCAAAAACATTGCCTTTGTATGAAAGAATTTTACAAACCATGTTTTCCTTAACAAACTTAAAGTTGTCGCCAAGGTCTGAAGCATTTACAGGAACCATGTCGTATGTTTCCTGGTCCATGAAGTAGTAGAGACCACCATCGCTGTAAGAATATTCCATATCTCTTCTTTCAATTACAGCTGTTGGATACTTTTCAGTTGGGTTGAATGTTCTTTCAACAACACCACCTGAAATAACGTTCTTAATTTTTGCTCTTACGAAAGCAGCGCCCTTACCAGGTTTAACATGCTGAAATTCAACGATTTGGAAAACGTTGCCATCCATTTCAAATGTTACGCCGTTTCTGAAATCACCTGCTGATACCATAGGTAATATACCTCCGTTTTGTTTTTATTCACTATAAAATAATACAATAAAATTTATTGCATTTCAAGTCTTTTTGTAAAATCAAGGAATAATTATATAACTTTCTGCCTTACTTGAGGATAATTTTTTGTAAAAATCAGTGTTTTCGGCTTGAATTTTTACTGTTGGCACGATTTTCATAGTAGAAAAGTTGTTTGCAGCTTTTCCATTTAAAACAATGTAATTATTCTCAATGAAGCTGACAAAATCACCCGTTGAAGGTTGTTGGAGTGTTGGTGAGCACATATGGGCAGGAGTATCAAAAAGAGTTCCACCCCATTTTTCAGTATCACCAGTTTCTATACCTTCAAAAGGAGTGCCTAAAATTACTGGTCTGCCTTTTGCAGAATCAACAACATTACCTAAAAATTCCATAAGAACAAGGCTTCGGTTTAATGTTGTGTCGTCCTGAGTGTAAACTGGGATAGCACCATCACGTGAAACAGGAAATTGGACTGAATCAAGATAAATACAGTCTGCACCAGTTTTTACTACCTCTGCCACAACCTTGTTGAGATAGGATGTAGCTTTACTATTAGTTGGGTCAAGCCACACCTTGCCATTATTTATTGCTGAGTCATCAAGCCAAATTTTTGTCTTTTCAACATCTTCATAGACATAAGCATTTAATCGTTGTGGAGCAACGGAATCCTCAAAACAGAAAATTCTTGCAACTATGATAAAGCCTTCACTTTTAATCTTATTGATTATAGTTTGGTTGATTTCATTATATTGTGTGTCACCATTATAGGAAATAAGCTTTGAATTATATGTCAAAACACCTTCTTGGGTTTTAAAATCTAACATAATAGCATTAAATCCATTTTCTGCAGCAGATTTTAATGCTGCGTCAAAGTCGGCAGTGTCATCAAGTATGGAATTTTCAAGATAAATTGCTCTTAAAGAATTGAGAGAATCAACTGTAACAACGGATGGAGATTCAGTTGAATTTTCATTAGGTAATGGACGAGTAGAAAGGTTATAACACACCTTTACAACAATGAAAGTGGATACAAAAAGGCAACACAAAGCAACGCAGAACAAAATAAGTTTTGTGCGTTCTCTCTTTTTTGTTCGTCGGCTTTCGTGAATTGGTCGTTCACCACGACGAGAAGGATATTTTTTTGAAAATCCATAATATCCCTTTAATCTGCGAGGGGAATCTGTGTTTCTTGCCATAGTAATAAATCCTTAAATAAAAATTGATGTGCCCGAAATTCCAGTAAATGCCATTGATAAGAGGGCAGTGTAGATGAAAATTGCAGGTGTTCCTTTAAAAAATTGTGGAATTGACTTGTTCATATCAAGTCTTTTAAGTCCTGTGTTAATAAGCAGAACAGCAATAATGTATGCAAGTCCTGCACCAAGTCCAACACCAATTGCCTCAACCACAGAAAAAACTGAATGATAGTTAATAAGTGGCATTGCAAGAACCAATGTGTTGAAAGCAGCAATACCAATTCTGCGAATAGTACGAGGAGTAACTTTTCCAATAATTAGAAAAATGATAAGTGTAATAAGATAAATTCCTACAAGCACTACAACATACAAAAGAGTATGAAGAATGTTGTTTAATTCTCTGACATATGGAATAGTGTCGAGAAAAACACAAATCGCAGATAAACTTGTTGAGAAAAATGTAATAAATATTGCCATGGGGAGAAGTTGCCTTGGTTTTGCGCTCATTCTAATGGCTTCACTTATACCATAACCACCATTAAAAATGAGATTTTGGAAGAGCATGGTATATAAGGAGGCAGAAATAAGATTAAGAATTATACTCATTTGTCTTCGCCTCCATTATTTTGACTTTTGTATTCCTCAAGGTCGGAAAGAATCTCAGAAAACTCGTCAAGATATGTGCGTTCAGTACCTTCTGTAGTAAGGGTTGTGAACTCACGAGTTTCTTGTATCTCAACAGGCTTTGGAGTTTCTTCAACTTTTTGCTTTAGCTTTTTGAGTTTTTTCTTTCTTTCACGTACAGTTGGAGAACTTTCGTCACTGTCTTCATAAGGATTGAATTCATCATTCATAAGTTCCTTGATAGGGGCATGGAGTGAACGTCTGATTTCTGATGTGTCAAAGGACTTATCAGGGGAAGCATTAGGATATCTTTTATTTACATAGGCTTTTAATATTGCAGCTAAGAATCCAATGAGCAGAAGTCCACCAAAAGGCATTAAGAATGCAGGGATTTTTACAGGAACATTAAGTGGAATATCCCAGATTGTTCCGTAACCTAAAATTTCTCTCAATAAACCTAAAACAAGTGCAACAACACCATAGCTTAATGAGGAAGAAACCGCATCAATAAAACTGTTTTTCACATTATTTTTAACAGCAACTCGTTCACAGTGAAGAGCGATAAGGGAGTTAACTGTCATCAAAGGTAAGAAAACACCGATAATTGCAGATGCTTTTGGGAAAAATCTTTCTGTAAGATACATAATTGAGAAAACGACGGATGCACCAAAGATAACATAGAGGGCAACACGCCAATATCTTTTAACATTTTTTAATAAAAGTGATGCCAATACTTCACAAACTATCATTTCCACAGCAGTAACACACGCTAAAAACAATGCTGCTTTCAAAGAACGAGCAATCGCAATAACAACACAAAGACCAATTGCTTCAAAAAGCAAAGGATTTTTAATGATGGCACTGTTACGAATTTGCTTTAATACGCTGGATTTCTCACTCATCAAGGTCACCTCCTGTTACAAAAGGTGATTCTAGGTCGTTTAC
Source organism: uncultured Clostridia bacterium (assembly GCA_937877675.1). Lineage (GTDB taxonomy): Bacteria > Bacillota > Clostridia > Oscillospirales > Acutalibacteraceae > Fimenecus. Next base: position 4,766 of record CALEIS010000079.1, read on the forward strand.
AGCGTTTTCTTCTGAAACAACGGATTCAAGACTTTCACTTTCAGGATTTGGTTGGGACGGTGAGTTTTCATCAGTACTTTCAATTTCCTTGTCTTTTTCACCGATTTGAACGTCTGGAATTTCGTTGAGAATTTCATCAGGAACAACAGTGATAACCTCAATTTCAGTATAAGGCTCATTTTCCTTGATTTTTTGTTTTTCTTTACGAGTATAAGGAAGTTTATCGAAAAGGTCGGATATACTGCAAGAGATAAGAATACCGAAACCTACACTTTCCTCAATAGGACTGACATAACGGATAGTCATACAGATTACACCGCTAACAAATCCCCAAACTATTTTACCCAATAATTTTTCAGGCATATTGTTTGGTGCAGATATAAAGAAAACTGCACAGAAAAAGAGCATACCAGAACATAGTTCCATAATCACAGAGATGAATCGACCGGTTGCAACTCTTGGGAATAAAATTGCCATAAGACACACAGCAAGAATAAAAGTGATTGTAGAAATAGCGTCCTTAGGACGACGGATTACAACTAAGAGGAATGAACCTATAAGTGCAAGGATACAACCAGTACCCAAAGCAGATGGCACATTACCAACAAGTGCTTCTGTAACAGCGATTATATTATCATCAATGGAAATTCCTAAAGAGAGCATTTTGCTCAATGAGTAGCTATGGGATGAATAGTTAAATAATAACTCAGGCCAACAAAGTGTTGCAAAACAAATTGAAGCAACTGCAGGGGCAAAAGGTGTTTTATCGAGAGTGCCAAAAGGTAAAACGCATACACTCATGGCAAAAACTGCAGTTATAACTGTCATCCACCAAGGTGCTGTTGGTGGTAAAAGTAAAGCTACGGAAACACCTACTATAAAAGGAGAAGAATTCTTAAAAGTAGCTGTTGCTTTAAAAAGGAATTTACCTAAAAACAGTAAAATGGCACAAGTAACCACAGAGATTGCAACAGTAACAATCGCAGAAACTCCGTGAATAAAAATAGCCACAACAAGAGGGACGCAAAGCATAAGAGAAAAATCTACTAATGCTGAGCGTGTTTTAGGCTCTATTGAATTTTGAGGTGTTGTTGTGTTTGTCAAAACACATCCCTCACATTTCCATTATTTATTTATTGCACACTGCAAGTCCTTGTAATATGATGAAATGAGAACATTTTTTTGTTTGGGAGGTAGCAGTATGACCTTTGATAAACTGAATGATAATATAATCCTTGTTGAATTGTCATCGGATGAGATGAGAGAATATAAAATTACATACGAGAATCTTAATAACGACAACAAGGATTCTCAATCAGCAATAAGAAATCTTTTAGATTCTGTCGATAAAAGAAAAAGAATTGACAAAGGAGAAAAAGTAATTGTAGAAGCATTACCCATCGAAAACGGTGGATGCTTTTTCATTTTTACATTTACTCCATCGGTAAAGAAGAAATATAAAATCAAAAAATCAGAAGGCACAACTTTCTTTCATATGGGAAATATGAACAATCTGCTTGATTTTATAAATGTTGCGAAAAAAACTTTTGAAAACGAGACATCTGTTACTGTTTACAAAATGAATGAAGAATTTTTCATATCAACAAACGGAAACCACGACCTGAACAATATATTGTCAGAATTCGGAGAAATTGTTGAAAACATTAATCGAAACAGAATTCTTGAATACGGAGAAAATCAGGGTAGGGTTTATTTACAATAGTTTTCTTCTGCAATCTTCTTGAACTTTTCAATTGTACCTTTTCTGTCAGCACTTGAGAAAATAGCACTTCCAGAAACGAATACATCAGCACCTGCTTTTGCAGCAATTGCTATTGTTTTTTCGTTGATACCACCATCAACCTCAATTTCACAATCAAGACCACGCTTTTCGATTTCCTTGCGTAAAGCAGAAACCTTTGGCATCATATCTTCCATAAAGCCTTGTCCACCAAAACCTGGCTCAACTGTCATAATAAGCACCATTGAGAGCTTATCAAGATATGGAAAAATATCTTCAACAGGAGTGTTTGGCTTTACAGTAAGAGATGCTTTTACACCATTTGCAAGAATCTTTTCGATAGTTTCGTCAATAGGTGAATCACATTCTGTGTGGAAAGTGATAATATCAGCACCTGCTTTGCAGAAATCGTCAATATATTTTAAAGGCTCACTAATCATAAGATGAACATCAAATGGCACATCAGTTGCCTTTTTGATACATTTAACAACAGGAGCACCAAGTGTGATGTTTGGAACAAAATGACCATCCATAACGTCAATGTGCATATAGTCTGCACCACAAAGCTCCATATCTTTTAATTCCTCTGCCATTCTACCATAGTCGCAAGAGAGAATTGATGGTGAAATCTTCATCATAAAAAACGCCTCCAAAACAAAGTATAATCAATATATTTTACCATAGATTATTCAAAATTACAATATGACATAATTCTAATTAAACAAATTTGAATTTGTCGGGGAGTTTGTTGTAGGGGTCGGCGTCCTCGACGACCCGAACCAAATGAATAGATAAACCAACGGCGGGTCGTCGAGGACGCCGACCCCTACGAATTGTTTATCCCAATAAACTCCCAATTTGTGTAATAAAAAATGGCGGAGATTTGCTCCGCCACAAAAAGAAAATAACCACATTTCTCAATTTTATGACAAATGCGGTTATTTTTTTAGACCTAATATATAATCTGATGAAACATTGTATAGTTGACAAAGTTTAATTAAGTGGTGTATTGGTAATTCGTTAGCACCTCTTTCGTATCTTGCGTACATTGTTTGTGAAGTTCCAAGGATTTTAGCAACTTCTTGTTGTGTGAAATCATTGTCTTCTCGTAAATCTCTCATTATTTTGATATAATCCATAAATATCACCGATAGTATTATACCAAGTAAAAATCTTTACTATTGACATTAGTAAATATTTTTACTATAATGGTGGTGTAAAGTGCAATGAAAAAAGGGGTTATGAAATGGAAAAGAAATTAACAGAAAACAAATACTGCCTCGATATTGAAAAATTAAATCCAGACAAAGAACTTATTCCACTTTTGGAAAATATAAATACATTTATGTTGCTTGAAGAATATTCAAGAGCAGATGATTTGGCAAACAAAATAATTAATGAAAAGCCAACCTCTCCAGTTGGTTGGTTTGCAAAAGCTGTAGTTGTATCTAATAATTTTAAAGCAAAAAGTTTGTGCGATAAAAGCTTTATAGACAAGTATAAGATTTACGAAAAAAACATTCTGAATGCTATAAAAATATCAAGTGAAAAAGCAAAAGAATACATATCCGAAAAGCATAACAATTATGAAAAGGAATGCATAGAATTTACAGAAGGTGGTATTATACATTCCTTGTCTCTACTTTTTGATGACGCGATAGAGAATAGACGTACCTCGAAAGAAGTGTGCTACATTTTAGCCATGGCTTATGATAAGGACGATATGAGAGAGCGTATATCGTTTGCGTTGACAAAGGACCAAAATAATTTGTATTTCGGACTTTACAGCGCATTACTCCACGTGAATCGTATCAACTATAAGAACTATGAATCAGGTTATGATAGTTCAACATCAGAAACTATTGAAGAAGCATTGGGATTGATGTTTGTAAACCCCAGACAATCAACCTCTGACACGGAAGACATATATATATCCGTAATAATACAATTATGTTCGTTTTTAAACATCAACTCGGATAATATTCATAAATATTACACAGAAGAAAAGCGTAAAGAATATGAAGAAGAAAAACGCATTGAAGAAGAAAAACGCGATGCAGAAGAAAAAAGAAAACTCGAGGAACTAATAGAGGAAGATAGAAAACATCGTAAAGAACTCAAAAAGAATAAGATAAAAAATCTGATAAAAAGAACAGTTTTAGTTGCCTTTTTACTCTGTGTAGCAGTCTTACTTGCAATTTGTCTTGTTGAGTTGTCAAGAAGTAGTCCAAGAGCCGTTATTGCGGAACCCATTACCGAATTTGTGGACCAAACGGATGATGGAAATCATTGTTATTATGTGATGGCAGATAATTGTAATGCTATAAATGTTCGCACGGGTCCAGGAAAAAACTATGATGTAGTCACTGTGATTAGAGACCGCTCAATTAAATTGCATCCAACGGGAATGACGGATGGCGATTGGATTGCGATTAGCACAGAAGAATTTGGTGAAGCTTGGGTAAATAAAGATGTTGTTAAGATGGTAGAAGAATAGGAGGTGTTGATATGAAGTGTTGTAAATATTGCAAGTACTTTTGTCGAAAAAACGGAATAGGTTGGTGCTTGTATCACAACTATTCAACCAGTGAATCGGGCGGAAGTATGTGTAGTCATTTTTCAAAAGATTTCTAATATCATACATAATAATTGAAACGACCGTGTGATACATCACACGGTCGTTTTTTGTGACTTTATATTATTTTATACTGCGCCTAAATACTCTTCAAGGCAGAGATTTTTTTCTTTCATTTCAGTTGCTGCTTCTACACCAACATATCTCCAATGCCATGGTTGATAAATCATACCGGTGATATCTGTTTTACCCTCTGGATAACGAAGCACAAAGCCGAATCTGTGAGCGTTAATAACAAGCCATTGAAATTCCTGAGTTGAAGCAAAATCTGCACTAGCAGGAGCAAAATCTATGGCAAGTCCTGCACCGTTTTCGTTATATCCTGCAGGTGGAATACGCATTTCGGTATCTGCAACTGCCTTTTCCTCATTATCTGGATTTTGTGTGATGAAATACTGAACCTTTTCGTCAAATATTTTTTTCTGTGTACTGTAATTTTGATAACCTGAAAACGGTGTTAAGTTTATTTTTTCTTCTTCAGCTTGTGCAGCCTGATACATAAGATTGAATTGTTCAGCAACCCTTGAATCAACATATATGTCCGTGCCGATGGCTACAACATTTGAAGGGTAGAAATCTTTACCAAGACCAAAATTTTTATTGATGAGTGTAACAGCCCAGTTTTCAGTGCTTAAATTTTCAATAGGGTTGTAGGTTGCAATATCAATAGGAGGAAAACTAGAAATTTCGCCAGTGTTTTCTTGTGGGTTATCATCAGGAGTCGTTGGTAATGGACTCTGTGGAAGTTGATTTTGAATTTCAGGGGCTTTAGTTTCAATTTCTGTGGTATTTTCCTTTATTTGAGCTTGGTTGTATTCGCCGTCAAGGCAAAATGCCATATATAAAACGATAAGGATGCTCATAATAGCAACAAGTGAAGAAAGGAGAATTACACGAATTTTAAATTGTTGATTTTTCATAATTCTAAACTCCCTCTTGAATAAGATATATAATAGTTTATTATCTTTTTCTCATAATGTCAATATTTGCAAATTTTTTAAAAATAATAGTGACTTAACAAAAAAAGTATGATAGAATAAAAAAGGTTATATTTATATTGGAGGCAAAATGTATGAAAGCAAACGAAAGCCACGCTCATTATGCTTCAAAAGTGCGTGAATGTTCAAACTTTGCAATAAGAGAAATCAAAAAGGTTTGTAAAGAAGTAGGACCTCGTCCCGCAGGTTTTGAAGGTGAAAAACAGGGTCAGGATTATGTTGAAAAACTCATGACACCTATTGCTGATGAGGTAAAAAGAGAATCATTTACTTTAAGCCCAAAGGCATTTATGAGTTGGGTTATGATTGACGGAGCTTTGGCACTTGTTGCAGCAATTTTAGGAATTTTATGTTTTGCAAATGTTGTTCCTCAGCCAATCGAAACAGTTTTAAGAATAGTTTCAATTGCTTTGGTTGTTATTGCAATATTTTTCTTGTTAGGTGAATTCCTTTTATACAAAAAGGTGTTGGACCCATTCTTTAAAAAAGCGGAATCAAGTAATGTAATCTGTACAAGAAAAGCATCAGGCGAAACAAAGAGAAGAATTATTATTGGCGGACATATGGATACTGCATATGAGTGGAGATACACATATCTTGGCGGTCCAAAATTAGTAACAACAGTGGTTGTTTCTGCAATTCTTGGTCTTTTGGTTACATTGGGACTTTCAATAGCAGGACTTTTTGTTGAAAATAAAACAGCTGAAATTGTTATGCTTGTTGTTCAGGCTCTTATGATTCCTGCACTTATTTCTGTAATGTTCTTTGTTAACTGGAAGTTACCTGTTGAGGGTGCTGCTGATGACCTTACAGGTGTGTTTACAGCTATGGCTGCACTTCTTTATTTCAAACACAATGACATTCGTCTTGAAAACACAGAGATTGTTGCGGTTTCAATGGGTGCAGAGGAAGAAGGACTTCGTGGTTCAAAGGCTTTTGCAGCTGCTCACGGTAGTGAATATAAAAATGATGGTGTAGAAACTGTTTTCGTTGCTCTTGATACACTTCGTGATTATGACTTTATGGGAATTGTCACAAAGGATATGACAGCAACAGTTGGACTTGACAAACAGGCTTGTGCTCTTATGAAGAAGGCTGCTGAAAACGCAGAAGTCGAGGTTAAGTTTACAACAACTCCTTTAGGCTCAACAGATGCTGCTGCAATGCAACAAGGTGGAATAAAGTCTGTTGCATTTACAAGTATGGACCCTGCTCCTGCAAGATATTATCATACACGTGATGATAATGTTAAGGTGCTTGAAATGAAAACACTTGAAGATTCACTTAAAATTGTTCTCGAAACTGTGTTCTTGTTTGATGAACAGGGACTTAAAGATAGTTATTAATTTCACCGAGAGGGGAAAACACAATGAAAAAGAATTTTATAAAAATTGTTTCACTCGTTGTAGTGTTTGCTATGATGGCGGTAACATTTGTTGGTTGTTCAGGTGGAAATAGCCAGAAACCAGTTGCAGTTACTGCAAAAACTGACCTTAAAGATGTAACATTTGAGTTCACATATGGTGAATTGAAAAATATTCTTCCTGGTGACCAGTTAGCAACACTTTTCGAAAACATTAACCAGAAAACAGATGATAAAGTGGTTAAACTTTCGTATTATGAGCTTGTTTCAAAATATGGTTCAGAGCCATTTTTCGATAGTATTCTTGCTCTTATTTCTGATGAAGAATGGGCACAGTTTACAGGTAATCAGCAAGAGATTCTTGACTATTTCAATACTTTAATCAACGACATTAAAATAAATGGCTCTGCAAGAGTATCATACAATGAAAATTTCTGGATTAACCATGGTGACCAAGTGGTTTTCAAAACTGCAGATGGTAAAATTGTTGAAAATCAGGATGAATTCCGTGCAGCATTCCGTATGTATGCAGATTTTGCATTGAAGGATATTGGTTCTTTCCTTATGAATGTGGGCCAGGATGATGCTACTGCATTTGGTGCAGACCTTACTAATGTTATTTACCCATTAGGAACAAAATCAGCAAGTACACTTACACTTGATGACCTTTATACAGACAAGGAAACAAAAACATATCCTATCTATACATCAATTATTCCAACACTTGTTAATGACCTTGATGAAAATGGTAAGAATGCAGAAGATGAAAACGGAGAATACATTTTCGTTCCAACTGAACTTGTTAGAACAATCTGTATTTCAGTTAAGCCAGAAGCAGAAAGTGTTAAAAAAGCATTTACTGTTCGTGAACAGGGTGATATCTTAAAGCATTTTGATGTTGCAAAGGGATATATGACTGTTAATTCTTTTGAAATTGGTTTTGCACCATGTAAGATTGTTACAGGTATCAATGCTGTAACTGATGAAATGACTTATGTTACATATGAAAAGAATATGATAATCACTGCAAATATCACATTTACAGGTTCACTCGCTCAATACGGAACAATGATTATCGAATTCCCATGCACATCATCACTTACATACAATTTCGGTTGGCCAACAAAATAATTCAAACAAAACAAAAAGGCGGTACAGTTTGTGCCGTCTTTTTTATTGACAATAAGTTCTTGTGGGTATAAAATTTAATTGAAAACAAAAGGGGGATTGAAAAATGAAAAAGATTTTATCAATTGTTCTTGTGACAGCGTTACTTTTGTCCCTATGTTCATTCTTTTCTTTTGCAAAAGAGGAAGAAATAGTTCCGGTTGTTGTGTTACAAGGATATTCAGGACCAACACTTGTCTATGCAGACGAAAATGGCGAACCACTTATTGACTCTGAAACAGGGGATGTAATTAAGGCATGGCCACTTGATTTTGGGAAAATCGGTGAAAAGGTTATCTCTGCGTTACCAGGGATGGTAGCAGGCAAAGTTGCTGGTGAGGATGCAATTGTTGAAGCAATTGTGCCCATCGTTAAAGAAATACTTATGCCACTTGTAATTCTTGAGGACGGCACCTCATGGCAAAATCTTACATATTATCCAAAAGGTGCTGCGGCTACACAGGTTTCAACACTTATTGAAAAAAATATGGAACAATACATTCCAGAAAGCGTTTTTGTTGAAGAAGCAGTTAAAAGAGTTGGCGCAGAAAATGTTTTTGGTTTTACATTTGACTGGCGAAAAAGTCAGGTAGACTATGCAAAGGCTGTTGACGAGTATATTCAAGAAGTAAAAGAAATCACAGGCAGTGACAAGGTTGACATTATGGGACTTAGTCACGGTGGTCAATACGGTACAACATACCTTTATTACTATGGACACAAAGGCGATGTAAGAAATGTAATTCTTGCAAACCCTGCAACAGGTGGAACAACTTTTGTCAGCACAATTTTTATGAATGAGTATGTTGACCTTGATTTAAAGAACATTATGCAGTTTATTCAGTACTCCTTTGATTTAGAGGAAGATTATGACTGGATATTTGACCTTCTTTCTTTAGATAACATCATTGGCGGTATAAACAGAGTTTTACAGGAAGAAAGAATTATATATAGACTTTCTAATATCCCATCATTACTCGATTTTGTTCCTATGGACAGATTCCAGGAAGTTGTAGAAAATATTGGTCTTAATGCAGAAGAGAACGGAAAACTTTATTACGATACAGTCAAGTATCACACAGATGTTCATACAGGGACCAACCTTGCAGACAAATTTGCAGAATTAGAAAAGCAAGGAGTTAAAATCGGATATATTGTTGGTTGTGGATATACTGCATTGAGTAGTGTCGGAACAAATTCCGATTTCCTTATTGATACATATCTTGGCTCAGGTGGTGCTTATTGTGCTCCACATGGAGAAGTTTTTGAGGCGGATTATGTTCAAAAAGGTACAATTTGTAACGATAAAACACACTATCACATTTCTCCACAGTTTAATATTGACGCTTCCACAGGTGCTTTGCCTGATTCTACATGGTATGCTATCGGTCAAGGACACGGACAGTATTTTAACGAACCATATACGAGACAGATTGTGTGTGAATTCCTTTGGGGAGACTTGAAGGATGTTTTCAGTGACGATAGATTCCCTCAATTCAATTACACACAGAAACACGCAGACAATGTATATGCGTATTTTAACAATACAGATATTGGATATCACTCCTCCGAGGATACGGAATTGATTATCAAAAATCTTTCAAATACATCAAATATCCGAATCTGGAAAATAGATATTGATGGTGCGGAGATTGACTATGCCTGTGAAAGAAATTTAGTTCTTGGTGTAGGCGAATCTGTTGCAGTAAGTGTGGAATCAGATACACCTGAAAACGCATCAACACCATTTAAAGTGAAAGTGACTTATACCGTTGAAAACATAATGTTGACAACTGTTACCAAAGAGTTCAGTTTTATTGCTATGAGTGATGATGAGATGGAAATTTACAAACATCTTTCAAAGGGCACAACAGAAACAGAAACTCCCGACGATTCTACATCCGAAACACCTACAACTCCTGAGGATAACGAACAGGAAGAAAAACCAACAGAGCCCGACACAAACAAACCATCGGATGGTGGAAATAATCCTGATGCCGACGGAATAGAAAGTAATATTCCTCTTTATATAGCATTGATTTGTGGACTTTCATTTTTCTTGATAGTCGCACTCATTCCTAAAAAAA
>CALEIS010000080.1 GCA_937877675.1 uncultured Clostridia bacterium
TATGATAAAGACCAACAGCACCGTTTGATGCACAAGCAGCACCAAAGTCTTTAAGGTATGCTTTATTATCAGCATTAAGTTCGTTGCCAAGCCATTCGTTCATGCCCTTTACATAAGGTACATCTTCCATAACTTTCATACCGATTGCAGAACCTAAAATCTGTGCTTCAGGTTTCTTCTGGCATTTAACTTCGATAATCCAAGTTGCTTTTCTGCCTTCGTCTGTAAGAAGACCAAAATCAGGAACGAAACCTGCGATTGAGCCCATCATTTCGATAAGACCTGAGTTACGGTTACAACGAGCACCGATAACAGAGTTTGCATAAGCAACAGCACTTGACTCTGCCCATGAAAGGATGTCACCTTTTTTAGGTGTGTTGCCTACTTCATCAAGATAGCAAGCACAAGTGTAAGCATCATCATTCAAAAGACCCATCTTACGAAGCTGTTCGTTATATGAATCCTGCTTTGAGTACATAAACTTTTTGAAAACAAAGTTTTTAAGGAAATCAGAAGGAACATTTGGGTCAAAAGGTTTTGGGTCAACAGAGAATTTCTGCTTTGATTTAACACCAGCATTAAGGAGCTGTTCCATCAAATCAAAAACAGGAGTCATCATTTTAAGACCAAAACTTGTAACAAGATGTCCTTTGTCACTTGTAACAGGAACCATTCTTTCAGCACCGAATGTTTCACCGTACATAACAAGTGTTTTCATAACTTTAGCCATAACTTCGCCTTGTTCGCCGTTGAGCATAGCCTGCTGTTCGGCTGTAAGTTGCATTGCCATGTTAAGCACCTCTTTAATAATTTATTAACATTTTATAGTTTACTCTTAATAATTCCAAGTGTCAATGAGAAATTGTTAAATTTTTGACTAAATAAGAAAAATGTAATTCAATTAAATAAAATAAAAAATATGAAAAATATGTCTTACAAAAAATTGTTATTATTCTTTAAATGAAGAGATTCAATATTGACCTTTGACATATCTTTCATCAAAATAAGTTCATTACTATTTACAAAATTTCTGATATAACCAGTATAATTAAGCTTTTTCAAAGTCAATATAGTTAAAAGTTCCTTTGCCTTTTCACTTGCTATATACATTTCTCCTACATCAACATTCGCACCATGAACAACCTTACCACGTATATGAAATACATCTTTGTATCTGCTATATTCAATCTTATGTTGTGACAATAATCTTTGAACATTTTTTCCAATTCCAATTGTATTTAAAATTTGAAATTTATCCTTAATGCATTTCGGAACATTCTTCACTTTATTTAAATCTTTTAATACTTTTCTAAATCTAGCACTCGAAATTAGAGTCTTTTTTTGTTTAACGTCAATATTTGCAAGCATTTCTATGTATGTTACGTAATTGATAAAATTAAAATTAAGATAGCTTTTTATAAACAACGTGGAAAAAACCTCATTTAATCTATATTTCTCCTTTAATTGAAAATATTTTTGCATCATCTTAGGGAGTTGTTTAATAACCATATCGGTGTCATTATAACGATAATCTTCACTGAAGAAAGGAAGATTCGCTTGATACAAAAAACTGATATCTATAGGACAAGGAGAAATATATTCTTTTTGCGTTAGATATTCGTTATTAAAATAAGACTCTCCAAATTTAATTAGTTTTGTTCCAATAACAAAAGACAAAAAAGTTGATATATCATAGCGTTCTTCTTTGTTGGGTATCATTCCCCATTTTTCTCTATACTCTATTACATATCTGTTGAAATCTTTTTTATCATTTGATGATTTTATAATGCTAACCTTAAATTTATAATCCTTCAACTTTACCCAAAAACTATTTTTGTTAAAACTTTCAGCTTTATTTTTTATTTCATATGCTACACTATTTTGAATTTTATATTTTATTGTCTCTTCAGTAACTTTAGATGTCTTCAAGCCATGGTAAAAATTAAGTTTATTATTACAACCATACCATTCTTTTAAAATGGTTCTCTCTCTGTCTGATAAAAAAATAATTTTATATGCTGTACACTTCGTTTCAACAGTTCCTTTTGTATAAGAAAAAGTTTCACATAAAGTATCAAGTTCATGTATAACTATTGAATTAAATGCATATATTTTTGATTCCTTAAGCTTTAATTCAACTTCTAAATTACAGTTTTTATCTTCATTCTTTATTAAATCATAATAAATTCCTTGTTGAGTATAAAAACACAAATTTAGTAATTTCGAATCATTACGAAAGATATCTATTTTTTCAAATTTTACATTTGATATTTTTAAAATTCCGTTTGTATAAATGTCTGCTTCTACATTCTCTAATACTTTAAATGAATCCTCCCATTCAAAAAAAGATTCCTGATGTTTCATCTAATATCTATCCTTCTTTTAGGTTAAATTTTTATACATTTTCATGAGTTCGGCGACGCATTCGGATTCGGTCATTTTAAGACTAAAGCCGTATGCTTGCATTACTGCTTTGTCGTTTGCTTGGTGGGCTTTGCGAAGTTCGACAGGCATAGTGAGTTCATTGTATAAATCTGCAAGGGAACAATCTAAATATTTAGCACGAGCATCTAATATAGCCTGTGCAGTTCTTTCTATTTCTTCTCTCTGTGCATCTATTGGGTTGCACCACGGGAATGTATTATATACAATTCCGCCTGAATATCTATAATCACTTTTTAATCTGCCACCAACAGTTCGCAACCATGCCATATGTACGTTTGATGTAACAACACCAAAATTATAAAGAGTAGCATTCGGTACTATTGTTGTAGAGTTACTTGCAATTACATTTGGTGGTAAAAATCCAATTGGAACATATCTTCTGTTTTCAGAAGACGTACTTGGTATTAACAAGTAATTACTTTCAGGTTGTGAAATAAAGAAAAATAAATGAGGAGTTTCAGCCTTTGCACGAGTTGGTGCAGCTGAACTTTTCAAACGCATTTCTTTTACATTTGATAAGCGTTGTAATAAAACTTTACTCTTTCTTAAATCTGCTGGTGAAGCATCCACAAGCCAGAAACAATATCTTTGTTTATTATTGATATATTCAACTGCACCAGTATATGGGAGAATATATTTTTCAAGTTCAGGTTCAAGCTTAATAATTTCTTCTCGTTCTTCAGGTGTTAATATTAAATTACCACCATCAGCAGGTTTATTACCCAAATACATTGTTGGTATGTCACAAAGTGGTTTTGCCCTGCTTGTAATAAGAACTGTAGGACCATCAACCAAATACGGATTTATATTTGAAACCACACGCATTGTTTCATTAGAAAAAAGTTTCTTTTCTTTTGCTATGCCAAATTGACTAAATCCAATAATTACACAATGAACAGCCGCCTTGTCTTTTGCTTCACTGTTCCATCTAAATGTACGATATGCAAAATCTATTTCAATTCTATACTCATCAATTAGTTTTTGCCATAATGGAGCTACCTGTTCGCCTTGAGTAATACTGTTAGTTGAAACAAGTGCTGAACGAATTTGAGTATTCTGCATAAGTTGTGCAGATTTATGATACCATGCACCAACATAGTCAATGCTATTTGAAAGTTTAATTTTTCCAAAGATTGCAACTGCATCATTTTTCTGTTCAGCAGTCATCATTGACGCACCAACAAACGGTGGATTACCCATAATATAGTTCAGTTTATCTTTTGGCACAACTGTTTCCCAGTCGATACGCAAAGCATTTCCCTCGGTGATATTTGCATAGGATTTAAGTGGTAAAAAGTCTAAATCTGTATGCAGAATATCCTCTGTTTCTTTCATCATCTGACTTTCAGCAATCCAAAGTGCAGTTTTTGCAACTGTTACTGCAAAGTCATTGATTTCGATACCATAAAACTGACCGATTGACACCTTAATTGGTGCAAAATCAGTAAACATTGTAATCTGATTAGTAAGACCACGCAAAACCTCGTTTTCAAGTCTGCGGAGTGAAATATATGTTTCTGTTAAGAAATTACCTGAGCCACAAGCAGGGTCAAGGAATGTAAGTTTTGAAATCTTATCCTGAAAATCCTTTAATTTTACAGTTCTTGTTTTGTCAACTGCAATATCCTTAATCTCGGCAAGTTCTTCACGAAGTTCATCAAGAAATAAGGGGTCAATAACCTTATGTATATTTTCAATGGAGGTATAGTGCATACCACCTGAACGACGAGTTTCAGGATTCAATGTGCTTTCAAAAACTGCACCGAAAATTGTGGGGCTTATGTCGGACCAGTCAAAGTCTTCACTTGCTTGACGAAGTAAAATATCACGGATTGTGTCGTTCATCTGTGGGATTTCAATATCGTCCCCTGCAAAAAGTCCACCGTTTACATATGGGAAAGCCTTGAGCATTTCGTCCTCATAAGGGTCACGGTCTTCAGGCTTCTGATTAAGAATTTTGAACAACTCAATCAAAGCCTTTCGCATATCCTTTGCAGAGAAAGACTTGATGTAATTATGAAATTTTGAATGTTCACCAAAAATTCCTGCATCTTCTGCATAAAGACAAAAAACAAGACGAACACAAAGCATATTAAGGCTTTTAAGAGTTTCAGGGTCTTCAGGGTTACGATACTGCTTTAAAATCTCATCATAAAGCACACCAACCAAGTTACCAGCCTGAATTGACACTTCCATTTCCTTGTGGATATTCTCGTCACCTGTATCTGTAATAAATTTAAGACGATAATATTCCTTTTCAAGGTCTTTTAAAAGAATTTGTTCAGGCTCACCCTTTGGATTTTCCATATCATAAACAAGAAATTCGTTAAAATTACAAGTCACAATCCAACGAGGACGCTGTGAATATGACAAACCTGCAGAATAACGCTGTGCTTGTTGAAATGGATTGAGTAATGAGCCATCCGACTGCTTAATCGGTTTACGCAAGTCTTTATCTCGGCTTTTTTGTTCAATAAGCACATGAGTTGCAGGGATATGACCGTCAATAAAGCTTGTATGGTCAATCATAACCTGTTCTTCAAAGTGTATAAACTTTTCAGGCTCTGCAACACCCAACACATCACGAAGAAGCGACAACCAAAATGATTGGCTCTCACCTTTTTCATAACCTCTGTCCATCCAATATTCTGCAAATGCTTTTGCGTGTTGACGAATTTCTGTATCTTTCATTATAAAATTCCCCACAGATTAAATTATTTCAACATATTATAGCATTTAATGGTAATATTCGCAAGTTGAATTATAAGAATATATATAATATAAATATTTGTTGTATTTGAAAATTATTGTGATATAATTTTATCATTACAGACAAAATAACCATATAAGGAGGTTAACTCCCTTGATTTATCCAATACCACAAAAATATGAGCTTAACGGAAAAGAAATTTTTGTAAAATCTGTTTCTGTTTCAGGTGAATTTAAAGAAATTGCTGAAAAAGTCTTTAAGGATTATAACATTGATTGCAACAATGGTTTTAATGTTATTTTTAAATATGAAAACAGCAAGGAAACAACATATTCAGAGGAAACTGCTCGACTTACTGACGAGAAATACATAATCAATGTTTTTGAAAATGAGATTATTGTTAGAGCATCCTGCCAAAAAGGTGCTTTCAGAGGTGCACATACCCTTGCAAAACTCATTGTAAAGAATGAAATTAAAGAAGGCACACTCACCGACTACCCTCTTTTTAAAACTCGTGGATATATTGAAGGTTTTTATGGTCCAACATGGGAAAATAATAAACGTATTTCTGTTATGAAACTCATGGCATCATACGGAATGAACACTTTCTTCTATGCACCAAAGGACGATATTTACCACAGAGCAAAATGGCGTGATTTTTATCCTGAAAATGAACTTGAACAATTAAAAAATCTTTTTAACCTTGCTAGTGAAAATTATTTTGACTTCCATTGGACAATTGGTCCTGGACTTACATACAAATACACTTCTGACGATGATTTTGCATTACTTATCAATAAAATTAAAAGTGTATATGACATTGGAGTTCGCAATTTTGGTCTTTTGCTTGATGATATTCCATGGGATTTTCAATATGAGGATGACAAAAATGCTTTCGATTCCATTGTTGATGCACATATCTACCTTGTAAACAAGACATATACAGCACTTAAAGAGATTGATTCTTCAATCAAGTTAACAGTTTGTCCAACTTATTATAGTGGTAACTGCAACGAATACTATATCACAAAATTCGGTTGCAATATTCCTGCAGATGTTGACCTATTCTGGACAGGTGCTGAAATTTGCTCAAGAGTAATTACTGTAAGAGAAGCAGACGAGTTTACTTATGCGACAAACCACCGTCCACTTTATTGGGACAACTACCCTGTTAACGATTGCGAAATGTTCCAAGAAATGCATATGGGAGCATATATTGGTAGAGATAAGGAGCTTTACAAGCATTGTGAGGGTATTATTTCAAATGTTATGGAGTATGCCGAATGTTCTAAAATTCCACTTATGACAGTTGCAGATTTCTTGTGGAATCCACTCTCATACAACCCTGATGAATCATTAAAGAATGCTCACAGAGAAATATTGGATGAAAATGCAGATATTTTCTCATTATTTGCCGACCATCTTTGTGTTTCATGTCTTTCAAGATATGCCTCCTCTTATATGGGTGAAATTTTATCAAAGGTATCCTTCCTTGAATCAACAGGTAAAAAAGAAGTAGCACTTGAGCTTTTAGGTTCTTATATTGACCATATGAGAAAATGCTTAACTCTTGTTAGCGACACAAATATTCCACTTTTTACCGAATTACAGAAATGGGTTAGAAAATTCTCTATGTGTTGCGATTTACTTGATGATATATACAATACAAAGGAAAATCCAACACAGAAAAACATTGAAATTCTCTCAGAATCACTCCAAAAATACAACAGTGATGGTACAATCCTCACAGGTTTCTGCTTAAGAGAAATGGCAGAAAAAACAATAGCAAAAATATAAAAATTTAAATGCAACTCTGCGAAGCTATATGCTCAACAGAGTTGCATTTTTAGTTATATTGGCTTTTTTATCTCATTCTATTTTTACAATTCTTCATACAATGTTTATCAAAGCTTGGGTTGAATGCATAGAAATTCTTACAGTCAAGTTTATCAGTCATCAACTGTAATCCTTCACCGAATCTTTGATAGTGAACAATTTCCCTTTCACGAAGGAATTTAATTGGGTCACGTACATCAGGGTCATCAACAAGACGAAGAATATTATCATAAGTTGTTCTTGCTTTTTGTTCTGCTGCAAGGTCCTCATGTAAGTCTGTTATAACATCACCTTTTGACTGAAAATACATAGCCGAAAATGGTGTGCCACTTGCTGCAACTGTGTAAAGCCCTGTTGTATGGTCAACGAAATATTTGTCAAAACCACTCTTTTTAATCTCATCAATAGTAAGATTCCTTGTAAGCTGATAAACAATAGCACCAACCATTTCCAAATGAGAAAGCTCTTCCGTTGCAATATCAGTTAAGAGACCTTTAAGTTCTGGTAATGGCATACCGTATCTTTGTGAAAAATATCTCATTGATGCTGCTAATTCCCCATCAGGACCGCCAAATTGTGAAATTATGACTTGTGCTAATTTTGGATTCGGATTTTTTATTTTTACAGGATATTGTAATTTCTTCTCATATTGAAACATCAGCAATCACACTCCATATATTCCCAAGGCCATGGATTTTTTACCCATGATAATCCACTTCCAGATTCATGTGTAAGTGGTCCAAAACATTCTTCATATTCTTTGGTAAGTTCCTTTGCTCTTTCTGAATATTTTTTATGCATCTCTAATGCTTTTTCATCACAAGGATGTGTATCTAAATATAAATGAAGTTCCCATGCTGCAAATTTAACAGCAGATAGTTCACGCATAAGTTTACATTTGTTCACAGCATTTACCTCCATAGAATTTTTTATTTAACACGGGAAAAAGTGTTCCTTTACATAATGCCTCTTCACTTGTATATGTCATTAAGTCTGTTTGAAATGGGACATAAGCCATTGCAACAACTGTACATTCGGGAAGATGTGGCATTTCTTTACAAATGCACATACACTCGTTTTGTTCCATTTTTTCATATCTCCTTTTATTGATATTCAAAACATCCTATTCATATCGAAAACTAAATGTTAATGATATTGAAAATTATTCCTTTTAATGATAGAATGTATCGTTAGAGGTGGTATGGGTGAAAAAGAAAGAAAACATCATTGTTAAAGAAATAAAAGAAAATGCTAAAAATGAAGAAAAATCCCGTGTCGTGCCAATTTGCCTATTTCTGATTATTGCGCTTTTAATTGGAATTGTTTTTAAATTACACGCAACAAATAAATATTTAAAGATTATCTCAGATTACTATAATACAGGCAAAATAAGCATGGATGTTATAGGTGATGAATACAAATCCGTTTCAGAAGTCTTTGACGAAAATGAGAAAGAATATAATTCAGCAAAAGATGACATCTCAAGCGAATCAAATGACAAAACGGATGAAGAAGTAACTAATACCGATGATGGTACACCTAAAAAAGGATATATTTTAAATACAAGTAGTAAAAAAATACATCTTCCTGGTTGCTCACATGCTGATAGAACAAAAGAAGAAAACAAAAAGTCTGTTGAGTTAACTGACGAACAATTAAACGATTATAAAAGCAAAGGTTACACAATGTGTAGCACATGCGGAGGTAAATAAAATGAATATTAAAGAAATTCTATCAAAAGTTGACCACACATTACTTTCTCAAAATGCAACTTGGGAAGAAATTAAATCAATTTGTGATGACGGAATGAAATATGAAACTGCATCTGTTTGCATTCCTGCATCTTTCGTAAAGCTAGCAAAAGAATATGTTTGCGATAAACTTGCTATATGCACCGTTATTGGATTCCCTAACGGTTACTCCACAACTTCAACAAAGGTTTTTGAAACTGCAGATGCTGTAAAAAATGGTGCTGACGAAATTGACATGGTTATCAATGTTGGTTGGTTAAAAGACAAAAAGTATGATGAAATACTTAGTGAAATCAACGCAATAAAAGACGCTTGTGACGGAAAATTATTAAAGGTTATTATTGAAACTTGTCTTCTTACTGATGATGAAAAAATCAAAATGTGTGAAATAGTTTCAGAGTCAAAAGCTGACTTTATTAAAACATCGACAGGATTTTCAACTGCAGGTGCTACAAAAGCGGATATTGAACTTTTTGCAATGCATACTACTAACGGTAAGAAAATCAAAGCTGCTGGTGGAATTGCATCGATTGAAGATGCTGAAGAGTTTATTAAACTCGGTGCTTCAAGATTAGGAACTAGTAGAATTGTTAAGATTGTTAAGAATGAACAAGGTAGTGGATATTGATGAAATACAAACGAGTTTTCTTAATAGTACTTGATAGTTTCGGTATAGGTAATGCACCTGATGCTGAAATATTTGGTGATTTGGGTGCAAATACACTTAAGAGCATATCAAAATCAGAAGAATTTAATGTTCCAAATCTTTCAAAACTTGGACTTTGCAATATTGATGATGTTGAGTTGGAAAATCATCTAGCTCCTATTGGGAAATATGGCGCTTTACAAGAATTATCTAAAGGAAAAGATACTACAATCGGTCATTTTGAGATTGCAGGTATAATTTCAAATAAGCCAATGCCCACCTACCCTGACGGATTTCCAAAAGAAATCATTGACGAGTTTGAAAGACAGACTGGTTGTGGAACACTTTGCAATAAACCATATTCAGGCACACAAGTAATTGCAGATTATGGTGAAGAACACATAAAAACAGGTAAACTTATTGTTTATACATCGGCTGACAGCGTTTTTCAGATTGCGGCACATATCGACGTTATTCCACTTGAAAAACTTTATGAGTACTGTAAAATTGCAAGAAAAATTCTTGTAGGAGAACACGCAGTTGGTCGAGTAATTGCTCGACCTTTCAATGGTGAATATCCGTTTACAAGAACTTCTGACAGACATGATTTTTCTGTTGAGCCACCAGAAAAAACTATGTTGGATAAACTTAAGGAACACAATTTCGATGTAATTTCAGTTGGAAAAATTGCAGATATCTTTGCAAATCGTGGCATTACTGAAAAATACTATACTCATTCAAATAATGAAGGTATGGATAAAACTTTAGAATTATTGGATAAAGATTTTAACGGTTTGTGTTTTACTAACCTTGTTGATTTTGATATGAAATATGGTCACAGACGAGATGTTCAAGGATATGCAAATGCGATAATCGAGTTTGACAGTTGGTTAAATGAGTTTGTCCCTAAAATGCAGAATGATGATTTGTTAATTATTACTGCCGACCATGGTTGTGACCCTGCATATGGTGGTACTGACCACACAAGAGAGCAAGTCCCTTTGATTATTTATTCAAAGAATATTGAACCTAAAAATCTTGGTACAGTTAAAGGTTATAACTATATAAGTCAAGTAATTTTAGATAATTTTGATTTAAGGTGATTTTATGAACAAAAAAGACCTTTTTGAATATGCAAAAGATGCTATGAAAAATTCCTATGCACCATATTCAAATTACAATGTTGGTGCTGCACTCCTTTGCAAAAACGGAAATATTTATAAAGGTTGTAACATTGAAAATGCGTCATATTCACTCACAAATTGTGCTGAAAGAACTGCCCTTTTTTCTGCTATTGCTAATGGTGAAAAAGAGTTTGAAGCAATTTGCATTGTCGGTGGCAAAAATTGTATAATCGCTGACTATGCAATGCCTTGTGGTGCTTGCAGACAAGTTTTAGCAGAGTTTTGTGATGCTGATTTTAAAGTGTTTGTTGGTGTAAATGAAAACGATATAAAAGAATATAATTCAAGTGAATTGCTCCCCTTTTCATTTGACAAATCAAAATTAGGTGACTGATATGAGAATTTACGATATTATTGAAAAAAAGCGTGACGGACATAAACTTACAAAAGAAGAGATTGACTTTTTTGTTCAAGAATATACAAGAGATAATATTGAAGATTATCAGGCATCTGCACTACTTATGGCTATTTTCATCAATGGAATGGATGAAGAAGAAACTGTAAATCTTACTGAAAGTATGGCTCGTTCAGGTGATATGCTTGATTTATCTGCTATTAGTGGAATTACTGCGGATAAACATTCTACTGGTGGTGTTGGCGATAAAACATCACTTGTTGTTGCCCCAATTTGTTCTTCACTTGGAATAAAAATGGCAAAAATGAGTGGTCGTGGACTTGGTCACACAGGCGGTACAATAGATAAACTCGAAAGCATTAATGGATTTAATGTTACACTTGATACTGATGATTTCTTTAAACAAGTTAATGAAATTGGTGTATCAATTATCGGTCAAACAGGCAATTTAGCACCTGCTGATAAAAAGATTTATGCTTTACGAGATGTTACTGCAACTGTTGGCAATATTTCACTTATTGCATCAAGTATTATGAGCAAGAAAATTGCCGCAGGAGCTAAAAATATTGTTCTTGATGTTAAATGTGGTAGCGGTGCATTTATGAAAGATGAAGCAAGTGCCACAGAACTTGCTGAAATGATGGTTAAAATAGGAAAAAAATGTGGTCGTAATATGGCTGCAGTTATTACAAATATGGATATACCTCTCGGCTCAAATGTTGGTAACGCGTTAGAAATTGCAGAAGTTCTTAAAATTCTTGAAAACAAAGGTGACGCACAATTACGAGAGCTTTGTCTTGTACTTTCAGCAACAATTTTAAGCGTTTCTTATGACTGGGATTATGACGACGCATACAAAAAAGCCGAGCAAACTTTAATTGACGGCTCAGCTATGAAAAAATTTAAAGAATTTGTTGGTGCTCAAAGTGGTTGTTCTGAAATGATTGTTTTACCAAAAGCGAAATTATCACTTGAAATCAAAGCTCAACAAAACGGTTACATTCAAAGTATTGATTCGAGAATCGTAGGTGAAAGTGCGGTTTTACTTGGTGCAGGTCGTGAAAAGAAAACTGATACTATCGATTACGGTGCAGGAATTGTTCTCTATAAAAAGACTTGTGATAAAGTTTCAATTGGTGACACAATCGCAATCCTTTATGCAGAAAATGACGAAAAACTTAAAAATGGTGAGAAACTTTTCAATACTTCATTTACAATCGGTGCAGAAAAGCCTGAAACAACGCCGTTGATTTATAAAACGATAAGATAAAAAAATATGGAAAGATATGAGTTTTCATACCTTTCCTTTCTTTTTATTTATCAACTTCAGTAAAGAAATACTTTAAAGTATCAACCAATTTCTTCTGTTCAAATAAATCTAATATTTCACTTCTATTCATCCAAACAGTTTTCTCTACTTCGTCCGTCGTAGCATTTTTGAGTATAACTTCATCGTCATATTGAAACTGCCATACGTCCACAATATCATTAAACTTTTTACCATCTAGAATTTTTCTGACCTTTGAAAAAACTAATTTTGCATTACCAGGTAGTAGCTCAACTCCTACTTCTTCTTTAGCTTCTCGGATAGCACCATCAATGCTCGTTTCTCCTTTTAATACAGAACCGCCTACACACTCCCACATTAAAGGAAAAGTTGGTCTGTTTGCAGAACGTTGAGATATAAGATATTCACCTTTAGTATTTTTTATCCAAACATGAACCACTAAATGATAAAGATTATCGGGTAATTCTTCTCCCCTAATATGTTCTTTTCCAGTTATTTTTCTGTCTTCTGTATATAAATCCCAAACTTCCATACTTACTCCTTTTATAACTAATTCATTTTTGTTATATATGGTCTTATTTTGTATGCTGATATTGAAGCTAAAACAATGCAGATTATTTCTTTTGGTAGGAATGGAAGGAAAACTGTCTGAATAAACCAAATAGCTGAATAACCATTGTTATTATACACATTAGTGATGAATGCAAAATATAAAATTCCGATTATGTAGATTATCGCCATACCAAGTAATGAAATGACGATATACTGCCATAATCCGCAATTTTTAAGCTTTTCTGTAACTGCACTAATTATTACTGTTGCGACAATAAAACCGATTATAAAGCCAAAATTAGGCATTAAAACGTATCCTAATCCCCCACCACCTGAAAATATTGGTAATCCAACAAGTCCAAGTACCATATAGGAAACAGTTGCAAGTAACGATGACTTAAAAGGTAAAACAAGTGCTGTAAGTAAAACGAAAAATGTCTGTAATGTAACAGGCATCATATTAGGCACTGGAATTCGAATTAATGAGCCAACACAAATCAATGTACAAAATAATGCAGACAATGTTAATGTTACAATTAATTTTTTTCTCTTCATTTTAACCTCACACTAACATCACCCGACGAAATCTCTTCGTTTTCGCCATTCTCATTCTTAACAAGCAAATGACAATCGTCAGTAATATCAATAACTGTTGCAAGTCTTGTGTTATCAACCGAAATAATATTAATTTCCTTACCTATTAAATATGAATATTGCTTATATCTATTAACAAAATCTGTATCAATGCCATTGTACATATCAAAAAATTTGTTAACTACATCTGAGACGATTTTTTCCTTGATATTATTTTCTGTATTTCCTGGGAAAACTGCGGTTGCAATATCCTTTATATCATCAGGAAAACCATTTTCAGGTGCAATAACATTCACGCCAATACCGACAACTGCATAATCAAGCATTTTGCTTGCATTAATTGAGCCTTCCGTAAGTATTCCACAGACCTTTTTACCGTCAATATAAATATCATTCACCCATTTAATTTTTACATCATTAGAGTTATATTTCATTACAGTTTCAGCAACAGAAACAGCCGCCATAACTGTCAAGAAAAGTGATTTTTCGGCAGAAAATTCTGGATGTAAAAGTAGAGAAAAGTATATTCCCGTTCCATTTGGTGAATAGAAAGAACGCCCCATTCTGCCTCTGCCACCTGTCTGACTTAAAGCTATAACGAGTTGGTTTTCTTTATCACCCTGTGAACCCAATTTTTTTAAATAATTATTAGTAGAATCAAGTTCTTGGAAAACTGTAATATTCAGTTTTTGCTTTAAATATTGCTCTAATATTTTTTTATCCAAAATTATTCTCTCTCATTCGATACAATATGCACTATTTCTTTAGGCATAGTTTTTAAATATTCTTTCATAAATGTAGGATATGCCATATATTTATCCAAATCATCAATTGGAATCCAATGTACTGTTTCCTTATATCCGCCACTTGTATAACTATCACTATGTAGTTCTTTTGTACCTCTTGGTTTCATTAAGTAATAAAATGCTACCTCGTGGCAAAGTGTATCAGGTTGTGTTCCACCATCACCATAAAAGAAATTTTCGTGAATTACTGCTAAACGGTCAACTTCGTAATTAACGCCCGTTTCTTCGAAAACTTCTCTTTTAACAGCATCTTCAGATGATTCATTCATATGAATTGCACCACCGATTGAATATAAATAATCAGCTGATTCATTACCTGCAAATAATACACAATCATCTTCAACAATAATTGCAGCAGCACGATAACGGAACCAATTATTTTTTTTTATAAAACCGCAGTCAAAGTTCATACAAACACCACCTAAAAATAAAATCAATTAATTATATATTGAATTATTAAAATATGCAAGAAAAAAGGACTCAAAACGAGTCCTTTAATTTTATAAATGCCATATTTCTTCTGCGTATTGTTTGATTGTTCTGTCTGATGAGAATTTACCAGCATTACACATATTGAGCCAACACTTTTTATAAAATTCTTTTTTGTTTTTATAAT
>CALEIS010000081.1 GCA_937877675.1 uncultured Clostridia bacterium
TGTTTGGCGACAGTTGGAGCTATGTATTTTTCGTGCGTTGGCTTCGGCTGACGCACTTTTTGTTTTTAGGGGAGATTATTATGAAATTTTAAGATTATTATGAAAAAATGTTGTTTTTTCTTGTAAAATTACATAAAAAAATCTGCAATTTTGCATTATCTATTGTAATTATTTTATATATATAATATAATACAATTGATGATTTATAATGATTTTTGTGAAGGAGGAAAAATTATTATGAAAAAGGCGAATAAAATATTATCAATCTTTCTGGTTGTGATAATGGTATTATCTATGATGCCATTCACAGTAAGTGCCGCCTCATCAGGTACATGTGGTACTGATGCTACATGGACATATAACTCAGAAACTGGCACTTTGATTATTTTAGGCACAGGTGCGATGGATAGATACAAATCTACTCAGTCACCTCCATGGGATGGTTATAAGAGTGCAATCAAATCAATTATTATTGAGGAAGGTATTACTTCAATTGGCAACTATGCATTCAAAGGTTGTACAAATCTTACATATTTATCAATTCCTGATACAGTAACAGAAATTGGTTCTAGCGCATTCAGTGGATGTACAAAATTAGAAAGTATTTTTATATCGGACAATGTAACATCAATTGGTACATATGCATTTGAAAATTGTACAAGTTTGAAAAGTGTTACATTAAGTAACAATTTGTATTCAATTTCAGACTATTCTTTTAAAGGTTGCAGTTCCCTTGTTTATGTAGATATTCCTGATGGTGTATATTTCATATATGCTTCGGCATTTGAAGGATGTTCTAAACTTAAAAGTGTTTTTATCGGCGTCAATTTACTGATAGTTTATGGTAAAGCATTTAAAGGATGCAGTTCACTCACTGATATTTATTATGCAGGAACAGAAGAACAGTGGAATATGATTTCCGTTGTTGAGACAGGTAATACTACATTTGCAAGTGCAACAGTTTATTATAACGAAGTAGAAGACGACGATGGTAGTGCAGAACATAAACATAGTTATACTGTAGAAAAGGTTTCTGCTACTTGTACAGATGACGGAAGTATAACTACTGCATGTTCATGTGGTGAAACAACAGTTGAGGTTCTCCCTGCACTTGGTCATGCGGAGAAAAAATTACCGGAAAAACTTCCAACAACTACAACTGAAGGATGCACACCAGGAGTTTCATGCTCAAGATGTGGTGAAGTTCTTGTTGCTCAGCAAATCATTCCTGCTCTTGATGAGAATGTAACAGATATGGGAATAGAGGGTAATTTATATTGGACTTTTGATGCTTTTGCAGGTGTTCTTGAATTGCATGGCGGTGGTCCGATGAAGGACTATGAAAAAATTACCGACACACCATGGAATAGTTTTGCAACTGAGGTTAAAACAGTAATTATCCACGAGGGTATACAAACAGTTGGTTCTCGTTCATTTACTACATGTTCAAGTCTTAGAAATTTACAGATTCCAAGTACTGTGACAAGAATTGGTGAACATGCTTTCAATAATTGTAGCAGTCTTAAGAATGTCAGAATGGCATACGGTGTAGAAATAATTGAGCAGCAAGCATTTGGAAAATGTACACAACTTGAGAGCATAACCATTCCTGCAAGTATAAAGTCAATTGGACTATATGCATTCTGGCAATGTCCAAATCTTGCAAATATCTCTCTTCCTGACACACCTATATTATTTGGCCCAAGCGTATTTTATGCTACTCCATATGATGACCCATCAATGATGGAAAATGGCGCTTTGTATATCGGTAAGCATTTGATTGAGGTTGATAATGAGATTAAAGAAGCAGATTATGTAATAAAAGATGGCACACTATCAATTGGTGCCTATGCTTTGAGTTCATGTGACAGAATAAGAACTATAACTGTTCCTGATAGTGTTGGGGCTATTGGAGAACATGCATTTTATCAGAATGACGGATTAAGAAGTGTTACTATCGGTAAGGGCGTTAAGGAGATAGGGGATTATGCATTTGTTGACTGTCCTTTGCTTGAAAATATAACAGTTGATGCTGAAAACCAGTACTATATGACCGATGAATATAATGTGCTCTATGATAAAGCGCAGACAACACTTATTAAACTTTCTTCACGTAAACAACAAGAAAGTATTGTAATTCCTGGTACTGTAACAAAATTCTGTGATTATGCATTCATAGGTGATTATTATGATGATGAATTTTATTACATTAAGGATATTTATTTCCAGGGTACAATAGAACAGTGGGAAACAATTGAAAGTGGTGAGGGTAATGAAATCATTATTACTGTGCCAATTCATTTGACAACTAATGGTAGTGATTATTCTTATTCTGTAATCTCTGAAGAAGATAAAACAATAATGATTACAAAATATAATGTTATTGGTGCAATACGAACTGTTACGATTCCATCTATTATAGATGGCTATACTGTAACTGCAATTGGTGATGAAGCATTTGCGGTAAATTCTTTAACAGAGGTTACAATTCCAGATACAGTAACATCTATTGGTTACAGAGCATTTTACTTCAACAATTTTAGAGCATTAACTTTACCTGATAGCCTTGTAACAATTGGTGAAGAAGCCTTCATGAATACTCCTATTGTCGATTTATATATGGGTAATAATGTTAAAACTATTGACAATGCTGCATTTAAAAAAACACTTCTTAGTACTGTATATTATGCAGGTACTAAAGAAGAGTGGAATGCTATTACCATGCTCGGTGATAACACTAATTTTAAAAACATAATGATATATTACCAATACAGCAGTGAAGTAGAGGATGAAGAGGTATATACTGGTGTTTGTGGTGAAAATCTTACTTGGACACTTGGCAAATCTTCAGGTAAATTAGTAATTTCAGGCACTGGACC
Source organism: uncultured Clostridia bacterium (assembly GCA_937877675.1). GTDB lineage: Bacteria > Bacillota > Clostridia > Oscillospirales > Acutalibacteraceae > Fimenecus. The sequence continues at coordinate 2,880 of CALEIS010000081.1, forward strand.
GATGTATGACTATGAGTATAATAATAGTTCTGTCAACTCTCCATGGTTTGCATATAAGGATTTAATTAAAGAAATTATTATTGAAGATGGCGTAACAACAATCGGTGAAAATGCTTTTTGGAGTTGTAAAAAACTTGCAAGTATCAGTATTCCAGATACTGTAACATCAATCGGTGTTGCTGCACTTTCTGATTGTCCTTGTTTGAAGAGTCTTGAAATTCCTGATAGTGTAATAACAATCGGGGACGGTGCATTTGCATATTCAGGACTTAATAGCGTGAAGTTATCTGACAATCTGACTGCAATTAGTGAAAATTTATTTTATGAGTGTGTATATCTTGAATATATTGATATTCCGGATAGTGTAACAAAAATTGGTTGTTATGCTTTTGTAGGTTGTTCACGTCTTAAAAATATAGTAGTTCCTTACAGTGTTACTACAATTGATTATGCTGCTTTTGCTGAGTGTACAAGTCTGTATAAAGCAGTAATCCTTGCACCAATAACTATACTTGAGAGAGGCATGTTTGATGAATGTGAAAACTTGGATGAAGTAGTGCTCCCAGGAACATTAAAATCAGCAGGTTATAATGCATTTGGTTATTGTGAAAGCCTTAGAGATATATATTTTGGTGGTACAGAAGAGGAATTTAAAAATATTGTATTTTATGAATTGTGGCTTCCAGGATTAACAAACGTTAAAGTTCACTATAATTACACTTATTCTGAATATCCATTTACTGGCTTTAAAGATAATCATTTCTATAAAGATGACGTAATGCAAAAGGCATACCAGCTTGTTACATTTGGTGGTGATTTCTACTTTATCGGTGACCGTCATGAAATTGTTAAGAATAAGCAGGTTTATCTAAATGAAGCAAGAATCAACGGTCTTACTTATGCAGATGGCACACCAATTGCAGTTGGATACTATGAATTTGACGAAAATGGTAAGATGATAATGCGTGAAGGTATTGTTGGTAATAATATTTACGAAAACAATACTCAATTAAAGGCATATCAGCTTGTTGAAGTTGATGGTGATTTCTATTACATTGGTGACCGCCACGAAATCGTTAAAAACAAGAAGGTTTATCTTACTGAAGCAAAAATCAATGGTGTAACTTATGCGGACGGTACACCAATTTCAGTTGGATATTATGAATTTGACGAAAATGGTAAGATGATAATCTTAAACGGTATTGTTGGTAATAAGATATACAAAAATAACACAATGTTAAAGGCATACCAACTTGTTGAAATTGATGGTGATTTCTATTTCATTGGTGATAGACACGAAATTGTTAAAGACAAGAAGGTTTATCTCAATGAAGAACGAATCAATGGTCTTACCTTTGCAGATGGAACACCAATCACAACAGGATACTACAATGTTGATGCTGATGGAAAACTTATAATCGAATAACAAATAAAAAAAGGGTAGTAACCTAAAAAGTTACTACCCTTAACTCTTTTTATACTTAGTTTTTCAAACTCTGTAATGGTGCTGGAATTCGTCCACCACGATTAATGAATTTAGCAGGGGATGCTGTGTTTAATTTCATAACAGGACCATATCCTAAAAGTCCACCGAAATTAAGTGTGTCACCAATATTCTTACCAATTGCAGGAATAAGTCTTACTGCAGTTGTTTTTGAGTTAACCATACCAATTGCTGCTTCGTCAGCAATAATACCTGAAAGTACTTCTGCAGTAGTGTCTCCAGGCACAATAATCATATCAAGACCAACAGAGCAAACACAAGTCATAGCCTCAAGTTTTTCAATTGATAAAGCTCCACTTGTTGCTGCTGCAATCATACCTGCATCCTCAGAAACAGGAATAAATGCACCTGAAAGACCACCGACATGGGATGAAGCCATAACGCCACCTTTTTTTACAGCGTCATTAAGAAGTGCAAGACAAGCGGTTGTACCGTGTGCACCACATTGTTCAAGTCCCATTTCTTCAAGAATGTATGCAACAGAGTCACCAATTGCTGGAGTTGGTGCAAGTGAAAGGTCAACAATGCCAAATGGTACACCAAGTCTTTTTGAAGCCTCACAAGCAACAAGCTGACCCATTCTTGTAATCTTGAATGCAGTACGCTTAACCATGTCTGCCACTTCAGTTATATTTGCATCAGGAATTTTTGAAATTGCTGAACGAACAACACCAGGACCAGATACACCGACATTGATTACACAGTCAGGCTCACCAACGCCATGGAATGCACCTGCCATAAATGGGTTATCCTCAGGAGCATTACAGAATACGACTAATTTTGCAGGGCCGATACAACCTTTGTTTGCAGTAACTTCAGCAGATTCTTTGATAATCTGACCCATAAGTTTTACTGCATCCATATTGATACCTGCTTTTGTTGAGCCAATATTAACTGATGAACAAATATGCTCTGTAACATCAAGTGCTTCGGGAATACTACGAATAAGCGCCTCGTCTCCTGCAGCAAAACCCTTTTGAACAAGAGCAGAGTAACCACCGATAAAGTTGACACCAACAGTCTGTGCAACTCTTTCAAGTGTTTTTGCATATAAAACAGGGTCACCCTTGCCAGATGCTAAAATCATTGAAATTGGTGTAACGGAAATTCTTTTATTAATAATTGGAATACCATATTCCTTTTCAATATCTTCACCAGTTTTAACAAGATGCTCTGCTTTTCTTGTCATTTTCTCATAAATTTTATCACAAGTAGATTTTGCATCACCTGTGCAACAATCAAGCAAGGAAATACCCATTGTGATTGTTCTAATATCAAGATTTTCATCTTGAATCATATTAATCGTTTCAAGTATATCGTGTGTATTTATCATATTGATAACCTCAAGTTATATTCTATGCATTGAATTGAAAATATCTTCGTGCATAACATGGATAGAAAGTGACATTTCTTCACCAATGGCAGTAACTTTGTCTGAAAATTCTGTAAAAGGAACAGTTGATTTTTCTACATCAACAAGCATAATCATACAGAACATGTCCTGTAAAATTGACTGTGACACTTCAATAACATTAACACTATTTTCAGCACAGACGCCTGAAACTTTTGCAAGAATACCGACCATATCCTTACCAACTACGGTAATAATACCTCTCATAAGTAATACCTCCAAAATGAAATTGACAGTATTTTATCACAATATATCAAAAAAGTGAATAAGTTTCTTAAATAACTTTTTATTTTTTATTGAAAATATATGGTAATTTGTAGTAAAATAAATTCATATAGCTGGAGGGGATTGCTATGTACAAAAATATTGTGGATTTACATGTTCATACAGATAATTCATTTGACGGAAACCATTCTGCTACTTTTTTCTGTGAGCAAGCTGAATTTATGGATTTAAGAGCAGTTGCTTTTACTGACCATTGTGAAGTTGACCAGTTTAAGGGTGACCCAACATATGAAAAACGTATTTTTCAAGCCTTTTTTGAGGTTTCAAAAGTTCGTTCGGCTTTTAGAGGTAAGTTGTTGATTCTTAATGGTATAGAATTGGGTCAACCGGCGTATGATATTGAAACTGCTAATAAAATAGTCAATTCACACGATTATGACCAGATTTTAGGCTCTGTTCATAATCTTCGTGGTGGTGAAGATTTCTATTTTATGGAAAACCTTACTCTCCTTGAGGCTGAAAGACTCTTAAAGGAATATTTTGACGAGCTTATTGAGTTACTCAAGTGGGGTAATTTTGATGTACTTGCTCATCTTACATACCCATTAAGATATTTCTACTCAAAATCAAACCTTGAAATTGATTTGGACAAATTTAAAACACAAATTGATGAAATCTTGTTACTTACAGCAAAATCAAACAAGGCGCTTGAAATCAACACAGCAGCACTTCGTCAGCCACTCAATAAGCTTTCACCAGAAGTTGATATTGTAAAGCGATTTAAAGAACTGGGTGGAAAATATGTTACAGTAGGGTCGGATGCTCATTATGCTGAACATCTTGCAGCAGATATTGATATGGCATATAGTTGTGCTCTTGAGGCAGGGTTTGATTGTATAACATTTTTCCAAAAACGTACTCCTATACAAATGAAAATTGAAGTGGAGGAATAATAAATGAAAGTTAAAGCAGCGGCAAAAATTAACTTAATGCTGGATATTTTAAAGCGACTTGATAATGGTTATCATAGTTTGTTTATGATTATGCAGTCTGTTGATTTGTATGATGTAATTACAGTAGAAAAAAACAGTAACAATGAAATCTTTATAAAATGTGACACCGAAGGCGTACCATGTAACGAAAAAAATATTGCCTATAAATGTGCCAAAGCTTTTTTTGATGCTCTTTCCATTGATGATAGAGGAGTTACTATTGAGATTGAAAAGAACATTCCTATGGCTGCTGGTACAGCAGGTGGTAGTGCTGATGGCGCAGGTGTACTCTATTGTTTGAATGAAATCTACGAAACAAATCTTTCAGAAAAAGAACTTTGTGATATCGGTGCAAAAGTCGGTGCTGATATTCCATTTAGTCTTGTTGGTGGTACTGCAATTGCACTTAATACAGGCAATGTTATTGCTCCTGTGAAGGATTTGCCTGAATGTTATATTGTTCTTGCCAAACCTGACCAGGATGTTTCAACACCTGAGGCATATGCACAGTTTGATGCTCTTACTCGTGTACGTCATCTTGACAGAGTTTCAATGATTGAGGCTGTTGCAGATGGCGATTATGAAAAAATCTGTAGTTTGTGTGGTAATGTTTTTGAACAAGCAGTTGAAGTTCCAAAACGTCCTCATATAAAGGGCATTATGAGAAAATGTGGTGCTGATGCTTGTTGCATGAGTGGTAGTGGACCAACAGTATTTGGTATTTTTAGTGATAAAGAAAAAGCAGAAGATGCTTATTCAAAATTATCTAAAAAATATGATAATGTCTATCTTTGCAAACCTGCAAACAAAGGCGTTGTTGAGATATAAAACATAAGTGGGAGAGGGATTATTATGAAAAAATATGATGTCTTTGTTGTCGGCGCATCAACAACAGGTTGTTGGTTTGCTTATAAAATGGCAAAACAAGGATTTAAAGTTCTTGTAATTGAGAAAAATCAACCTGATGATGTTTCAAGAGAATATGACGTTTTCCATATGGGAAAGGCTGATATGGAAAAATTTGACCTTTTAATTCCTGAAGAAGGCGACCCATTACGTGAATTCTGTTTTGCTCATTCAACTATGGCTTCACCATATGGTAATTATCCAAAAGCATGTGCAGAAGCACCAGTTATCGGTTTACATAAACATGATTATATTATGGCAATGGCTGAAAGAGCAAAAAATGCAGGTGCAGAGATAATTTATGGCGCATCATTCACAGACTTTATTTATAATGAGAACAATAAAATAATTGGTGCTAAATACAAAACAGCCGACGGTGAAAATGAAGCCTACGCACGAATTGTAGCCGATTGTTCAGGTATCCCTGCAGTTGCTCGTACAAAGCTTCCTGATACATCAGTTGTAGGTAATTTCAAGTTAACAAATAAGGATATTCTCTATGTTGTTCTGTATTATGCAGAGTATCTTAAAAGGGATTTTGACCCAAGAAAACTTGATGCTTTCTTCCTTTCTTACAAATCCTGGTCAGCTCCATCTGATAATCCAAATGGAGCAATTCTCGGTATCGGTGCTTTCTATGGTTATGATTATGCAGAAGAAATCTTTAAAGAAGATTTTACGAAGAATGTTAATTTTCCTGAATATAGGGTTGAGAGAGTTGAAAAGGGTATGACTCCTTATCATACATCTGTTTATTCTCTTGTTGATGATGGCTTTATAGCTCTTGGCGATGCTGCTTGTCATACAAAACCAACTTGTGGTGAAGGTTGTACTTCTTCACTTGTTGCAGGTGAAATTGCAGTTGAAGTTATCTCAAATCTTCTTAAGTCAGATAAATACCTTACAAAAGAAAGAATGTGGAGTATTAATAAACGTTATATGACTGCACAGGGTAAGGATTTTGATTCAATGCGACCACTTCTTATGGGAATTATATCAATGGGATATGATGAGGCAGAATATCTCTTTAAAAACGATATTATGTTCAGTGAAAAAATTCTTGGTGGTATGGATACAGGAATTGTGTTGGACGCAAGTGATATTTCAGGAATCGTAAAAGGCATAGCAACAGGTATTGCTAAAAAGAAACTTAAACCTGCAACAATTGCAAAGCTTGTAAAAGGACTTATGTACAGTACACAGGTTGGTACATTGTATGATAACTATCCTGTTAACTATGAAGATTTCCCTGAATGGAAAGCAAAGGCAGATAAACTTTGGGCAGAAATTGGACCAGTTTCAAACACCTGTGACCCTAAAGTGCTAAAAAAATTAGGATATAAATAATAAAAGGCAGACTAAAAAGTCTGCCTTTTGTTTATGTAAAAGTGAATTTACAACCTCATTTTTCTTGTTGATATCATATAAACATAACAAGGAAAGAGGCGTGTCAAGTATGACAAGAACTAATTCAATTATAAAAAAAGCACTTTGTTTACTTTTATCTTTTTTACTTGCTTTTTCATTCTGCTCGTCGGATAGTTTCTTGGTTAAATCATATGCAGATGAGAGTATCGAAACTGTTGCTGAAGACAATAAAAATGAAACTGTATTAGAAGAAACAAAGAGTAGTCAAAATCTTGACAATAATAAAACAGAAGAAAAAGCGAATGAAAAAGATGTTAGCGACGGCAACATTGTTGTTGCGATTATATCAACAATTATAGTTTTTATAGTGACAATGTTTATGCTTTTATTTGTAAAAGATATAGCTGAAAAAAATCAAAAAAATAAGAGCTAACAGTTATCCGTCAGCTCTATCTGATATAAATTCAAATAACCTTGTACAACCAAGCAAAACATCATCGTATGTTGTTTTAAAATCCCTTGTGTACCATGGGTCAGCAACATCACGGTCAATGTGTGCAAAACTTAATAATTTGTGTATCTTGTTGTCCTTATCATAACCGATAATTCGGTTGATGTTTCGCATGTTTGCACTATCCATTCCGATTATGAAATCATAATTTTCATAGTCGGATTTTTTTAGTTGTACAGCCTGTCTTTTAGTGTAGGGGATACCCATTTCGTCAAGAATTTTCTTAGTACCCCAATGAGTGTCGCTGCCGATTTCTTCCGTACTTGTAGCACTCGAATAAATGAGAAACTCATTTTCCATACCATTCTTTTTAACAATATCTTTCATCACAAATTCCGCCATAGTAGAACGACAGATGTTTCCGTGGCAAACGAACATAATTTTAAACATAAAAATCAAACCTTTCTCAAGTAATTTTATCATATTACAAGATTTTTTCAAGTTATAAACACCTCTTTTATTTCATATAAATTTATGACAGAACAGGAGGGCTTGGTTTGAAAAGTTTAGTTGATGAGAGAGCATCTTTATTAGGTGAATATATTGTTGAGAATAATGCGACAGTCCGTGCAGCTGCAAAAGTGTTTGGAATCAGTAAAAGTACAGTACATATGGATGTTTCAAAAAGGTTATCAACAGTTAATCCGATTTTATATAAAAAAGTAAGAAAAGTCCTTGATATTAACAAAGAAGAAAGGCATATTCGTGGTGGTTTAGCTACTAAGGAAAAATATATGTCTAAAAAGTGATATAAAGTGCATAAATTTCCTTTTTGCACTTGAAATTTAACTATATTCGTGTATAATATTATTCGTAAAAATATGTACATATATCACTTGAAAGGTGGACAATATAGTGGCAGACGAGAAAAATCT
>CALEIS010000082.1 GCA_937877675.1 uncultured Clostridia bacterium
CTATGATTTGATTTGTTTCGTGACCTTTTCCTGCAAGAAGTACAACGTCACCATTTTTAGCCTTTGAGAGAGCAAATTCTATTGCCTGACGACGATTTTCTATCACTGCAATTCTTGCTTTTGATTTTTCCATACCACAAAGTATGTCATTTATTATAAGCAATGGATTTTCTGTTCGTGGGTTATCACTTGTAACAACTGCAATATTGGAGAGTTCCCCTGCTATTCTGCCCATTTCAGGTCGTTTCAGTTTATCTCTGTCACCACCACAACCGAATACAAGGATGATTTTTCCTGATGCAATTTCACGAACTGCTGAAAGAATATTTCTTAAGCCATCCGGTGTATGAGCATAGTCTATCATTACTGTAAAGTTCTTTGGTACAGGAACTATTTCTCCTCTACCCTTTACATATTTAATCTCATTTATAGCCTTGACAATTTCATCAATATCAAATCCAAGATTTACAAGCACCGATACTGCACAAAGAGTGTTACATACTGTAAATTTACCAAAAAGTGACGATTGAATTCGGCTAATAAAATCAAATCCAACTAATTCATAACGAACACCATTTTCATTACAGACAACATTTTTCGCTGTATAATCCGCTTTGTTATTAACAGTTGAAAATGAATATACAGGACATTTTATTCTGTCATAATTCTCTGAGACTAATTCGTCATCAATATTTATACAAGCAAAGTCCGATTGACCAAAAAGCTCAAGCTTTGCATTTATATAATTCTCCATACATCCGTGATAATCAAGATGTTCAGGAGTGACATTGGTCAAAATTGATGCACAGAAATTCAAACCATAAACTCTTTTTTGTGCAAGTGCTTGTGATGAAACCTCCATAACACAATATTCGCATCCTGATTTCACCATTTCTGCAAACATTCTGTGCAAATCCATGGGTTCTTCCGTTGTCAATAAGGGTTCTTCTTCATTTTCACCCATATCGTTTTTGACCGTTCCAAGGATGCCACATTTTATTCCCATACTGTTGAGAATTTGCTGAATGTGAAAAGATGTTGAGGTTTTGCCATTTGTGCCCGTTACACCAATCAACTTTAGGTCTTTTGATGGGTTATTGTAGAAATTTGATGCTACAAGAGCCAAAGCACATCTTGTGTCTTCAACAATAATTTGTTGTGGAAGTCCTAAATCTCTGTTTGTAAGAACTGCGACTGCGCCCTTTTCAACAACCTTGTGTGCAAGTGCATGACCGTCATAGTTATTTCCGTCAATACACACAAACAGAGCATTTTTTAAATTTCCTTTGTCCTTATCCGTTACTCTTTCAACTTCCCTTTCTTCATACACATCCTGTGTTTTCACACCCTTAAGAAGTGAAGAAAGTTTCATTGTTTTACCTCATATTTAATTTTTTACCATTTACTAGTCCACAACATTTTCACTAGAACGGAAATAAACTGTGATAACCGTTCCCATCTGTGCCGTGGTATCAGGAGCAACACTCTGTTTATACGAGAGCACCTGTCCTGAGCCTTGAGTTGTACCTGCAATCTTTATATTAAAGCCTGCATTTATTGCTGCTTTATTAGCCTCTGTAATTGTAAGACCTGTAAGGTTTGGTACTGTTGCTGTCTGTTTTTCTGATTTTTCTTCAGTATAAACAACAATTATACCACCCTTAGGCATTGACTGATTTGAAGATGGCATCTGTGACACAACAGTACTACCATTACCAACAATCTTAACTGTAAAGCCCTGTGCCTTATTCTTAACCTTTTCTACACTTTCACCTACAAGGTCAGGTGCTGTAACCGTTGCCTTTGCAAGTTCTTCATCAGTATATTGAGGGTCAATATTAAGGTAGGCAAGAACATTTTCAAAAATTCTTCCTGCTACTGGAGCTGCACCTGCACCACCAGTTCTATAAATCTGTGGCTCATCAACCGCAATAAGCACTGCGATTTGTGGGTCATTAGCGGGTGCAAAGCCTGCAAAAGATGCGATAACCTGACCATCTGTATTAAGCTTTTCACTAGTACCTGTTTTACCTGCAATATGATAACCTGCAACATATGCATTCTTTGCAGTACCCCAGATAACAACTTCTTCCATAAGCTTTGTCATATCGTTGGCAGTTTTTTCTGAAATAACCTGTCTTTTTACAGTTGGTTGAGTTTCTGAAACGATATTTCCGTTTTCATCAAGAACTTTTCCAACAATATATGGAGTCATAAGCTTACCACCGTTACCCAATGATGCAACTGCTGAAATCATTTGAATAGGTGTTGCTTGGAATGTCTGACCGAAGGATGCAGATGAAAGCTCTGCAATACCCATCTTATCTACTGAATAATATGTTTTACCTGCAACTGGTACTGCTTCTGATGGAAGGTCAATTCCAGTTGTTTCTGTAAATCCAAAAGCCTCAAAGTATTTGTTGAATGTTTGTTTACCCATTCTCTGTCCCATTGTGATAAAGAATGTGTTACATGAGTTAGGCAAAGCCTCTGCAACTGTCTGTGTACCATGAACATTATGGTTGAAACAGTGCTGATAGTAGTTTGCAACCTTGATTGAGCTTGTGCAGTTATATGTTGTGTCAAGACTCATAACGCCTTCTTCAAGTGCTGCAGCTGCAACAAAGAGTTTGAAAACTGAACCAGGCTCGTATGAGTCGGAAATTGTTCTGTTTCTCCACTGTGAATACAAAGCATTTGTTTCTGCCTGTGCACGTTCTGTGGCATCTTCCATAGCAGCAATTGTTTCTGCAATTTTTGGTGAATAAACCTTGTAAGGATTATTCAAATCATAGTCAGGCATTGTTGACATACCAAGGATTGCTCCTGTTTTTACGTCCATAACAATACCGTAAGCGTATTTTGCCTGAGTTTCTTCAACTGCCTGAGCAAGTTGTTGTTCGAGATAATACTGAATTACTTCATCAATAGTAAGAACAAGGCTATGTCCCTGCTCTGGCTCGTATGATGTTTCATAATCGTTTGGTAAATCGTCTGCAAGAGCATTTTGTGCAGTGATAATTCGTCCTGGTGTACCTGTAAGTTCAGTGTTGTATTTAAGCTCAACACCTGCACGACCAGTATCTTCAGAGCCTGTAAATCCAATAACAGTTGATGCAAAAGAGCCTAATGGATAATATCTCTTTGTGTCAGGGTCTATGCCTATGATTGAGCCTATTTTTTTATCCTTGTGGGCTGTAATATATTCCATCAACTGTGCCTTTTGGTCGTTATCTATCTGACCAATGATTTTTTCATAACCACTCTGTTTTTTATCGAGTTTTTTTCTTACTGCATCTTCTTCAAGCCCAAAAATGGAAACAAAACCATCAACGAGCAAAGTTTTTTGTTCGTCGGTGGTTATTTTTGAAGGATTAACATATACAAGCCAAGCAGTAGCACTCTGTGCCAAAACTTTCATATTTGAGTCATAAATTGTCCCACGGTTTGCAGCAATAATTGTGTCACTCAACTGATTTCTTTCTGCTTTAAGTCGATATTCTTCACCGTTGATAATCTGAATCCAAAAAAGGTTTCCTATTAAAACAAGCAAAGCAAGACAAAAAATAACAAAAGCCCTGATTGAACGGGTTTCCATTTTTTTAGTTGGTTTTTTATTCATTTTTTGCCACTTCCTTTATTGGATATTTTTTGCTTTTAAATAAACAACGAGAGTTAACGCCAAACGCCCCAACTCTCCCCTGCTTTATATTATGTATATTTGTTTGGTTTTAAATTTATTACCTATTCTTCGATAACTTCCTCACCATCAGCAACCTCAACACGGTCGTTTGATGATAAATCAACATATTCAACCTGATAGTCCTGAATTTTTTCCATTCCCAACACATTAACTGCATATTCTTCTACATTATCAATAGAAACTATCGCATTGAGCTCATTATTTAGTTTTACGCTGTCACTTTGTGCAAGTTCAATTTTCTTTTCAACTGAACTAATTTCACGGTTGATTTCATCAAGCTGAATTCGGCTATAAATTGCAACTGCCATAAAAAGCATAATTGTTATTGCAACAGCCATAACTTTGATTGTCTTTTTTGTTTCGATAATTGACTGCTGACGAATCTGTTGAGCAGTCATTCTTGGCTTTTTAACAAGCTCAAGTTGTGGTTTCTTTTGAGATTCAGGCTTCACCTTTGGTGCAGCAGAACTATTATAAGAAACTATTCTTTCATTTCTATTGTAACTATAAGCATAAGCATTTGTGTTCTGATGCGCCACTTTTTTTCTCTTCCTTTACCTTAATTTATCTCAATCTTTCGATTGTACGAAGTCTTGCGCTACGGCTTCTGTTATTAGCATCCAATTCAGATTGTTTTGCAGACAAACCTTTATTCACAAGTTTTCCTTCGGGAGTATTTCCACATACACAAACCGGAAATTCTTTAGGACAAGTACATCCTACTGTAAATTCACGGAACTTTTCTTTAACTGTTCTATCCTCAAGAGAGTGGAAAGTGATTATTGAAAGTCTTCCACCAACTTTAAGACAATGAAACATATCATCAACTGCACGGCTGAGAGTTGAAAGTTCATCATTAACTTCAATTCTTATTGCCTGGAATGTTTTTCTTGCAGGATGACCATCACGACGATACTTTGCAGGAACTGAATCCTTTA
>CALEIS010000083.1 GCA_937877675.1 uncultured Clostridia bacterium
CAGCCCCTACAATACACTGAATTGGTTTAATTATAAATTTGCAACGCAGTTCCGAAATTCAGAATTCTGCATTCTGAACTCTGCATTCACATCGATAAACTCCCAATTTGTAAAACAAAACGTAATAACAATATTACAACAAAAAATAAGGCAGTTCGTTTGAACTGCCTTTTGTTATTTTATCTCTGCTGTTGTTGCATTGAATTCTGCATCATTGATGCCATCATGCCCTGTTTTTTCTTAGGTGGTTTGTAAGCAGGAGGATTTTTCATAAGTTCCTTTGCTTTTTTACCTGCAGAAGATGCAAGATACTTATTAACAGCAACAAGTGTCTGATAGAAATCTTCGTCTGTGATTTCTTCACGGCATTTTGCAAGAAGCTTTTCATCGTTGTCAATTTCGCCTAAAATTGTAACAACAACAAGGTCTTGAACATCATTTGAGCCGTTTTCATAGATTTCACTCAAGATTCTGAAGAGCTTCTTCATCTGTTGTTTGTCGTTACCACGAATTGTTTCCATAACATACTTGTTAGCGTGGTTTACAAAGAAATCTTCACCAAGGAATTCGTCATAAGTCTGGAAATTTTCTTTGTAAGCATCTTTAAGTTCAGGATAAAGTGTAGAAATACGACTTGCAAGGGTGTTTGCATCATATTCTGTACCATTTTTAGCAGCAGATTTTGAAATTGTATGAGGAGTTTTCTTTGCTGCAACCTGACGAGCTTTTTTGCCATAAGAAGTGCCTACTGTATCGCAGATTTCGTTGCAGAGAGATTTGATATCTCTATCTTCATAAGTTTCCAAGTCAAGAAGGTTTGATTCTGTTTTAACAAAATCACCTTCACCTGATTTTTCAGTAACATCAAGAAGGTTATCGTGGCTAACAAGACGAAGTGTGATGTCGTCCTTTGTGAATTCAACATATGCTTCTTCCTCGTTAACAAAAATAGGAGCAGCATCTTTTGGGAGATTTTCAGGAACAACAGTTGCAAAGCCAAGTTGTTCAAATTTTTCTGTACAACCCTTTAAAATAAGAGCAAGGGCATCATTTCTGTTGAGCATTTTTTATACCTCAAATCATAAAATTTTATATATCCTATATACTATAACACATTTATTCTGTTTTGTCATTAAAATTTTTTGAATAATGTGATTGAATAGTAATTTATATTATGATAAAATATAATGAAAACTATTAAAATGTATTATTATGACTTTTTGTAGGGTGATAAATATGAAAAATGCACTTATAATTTTTGGCGGTGTTTCATCTGAACACAATGTTTCATGTGTTTCTGCAACTTCAGTTATAAGAAACATTCCAAAGGACAAATACAATGTAATCATGATGGGAATTTCCAAACAGGGTGAAATGTTCCTTTATGAAGGAGACTATAACAATCTTCCAAAGGATGGTTGGCTTGAAGATAAAGCACATCTCAAAAAAGCGATTATTTCAAGCGACCGTGCTGACCGTGGAATTATCGTATTTAATGAAAATGGTTATGAGAAAGTAAAAATTGATGTTTGCTTCCCAGTGATGCATGGTAAAAATGGTGAGGACGGCACAATGCAGGGTCTTCTCACAATTGCAGGTATTCCTTATGTTGGATGTAACACAATGGCATCCGCAGTTTGTATGGATAAGGCTATGACAAATGCAATCTGCGACATTAACGGAATTGCACAGGCAAAATGGAAATACATAACAAAATACGATTTTGAACGTCGTGGCAGAGAATTTGCGAGAGAATGTGAAGAATATTTAGGTCTTCCTGTATTCATCAAACCTGCAAATGCAGGGTCTTCCGTTGGTGTTGTTAAGGCAAAAACTCTCGAAGAAATTCAGCGTGGACTTGACTATGCATTACAGTTTGACTCACGAGTTGTAGTTGAGGAAGCAATTCTCGGTGCAGAAGTTGAATGTGCTGTTATGGGTAATGACGAGCCATTCGCAGGTGCAGTTGGCGAAATCGAGCCAAGCAACGAGTTTTATGATTTTGAAGCAAAATATGAGTCAGACAGTGGACTTCATATTCCAGCAAGAATCGGTGAAGATAAGATTAAAGAGGTTCAGGAAAAAGCAATCAAGGCATATAAGGCTTGGGGCTGTTCAGGTCTTGCACGAGTTGACTTCTTTGTAAGATATTCTGACGGTGCAGTGCTTCTTAACGAGCCAAATACTCTTCCAGGATTTACAAATATCAGTATGTATCCAATGCTTATGGAAAAAGCAGGAATTTCCTATGGTGATTTGATTGACAAACTTTGTACATTCGCTATGGAAAAATGGGAAAAGGAATTTGCACAATGAGGACAAATGCAGTTATAAAAATTGTCAGTAAGCAACGCACAGAAAATGGTGACCATGCAGGTGAAATGTCTGTTTTAGGTCGTATTACTTATGAAGACAACAAGAATATAATTGAATATATTGAAAACAATGAGGAAACAGGTCCTGAAGAAACAACAATCACAGTTTTTGAGAACGACACTGTAAGTATTGTCCGTAATGGTCAGTTCAGTTCAGAAATGATGGTTGAAAAAGGTAAACGTCATCATACTTTCTATAAAACACCTTATGGTGAGTTGACAATGGGTATTTACGGAAATCAGGTTGATTGGTCAAGGGATGAAACAGGGGCAGTTCTCAAGATGAGATATTCTCTTGATTTCAATAACGGATTTGTATCAGAAAACACAATGATTATATATATTGAGGAGAAATAAGGATGTCAAAATTAGTTAAACAAGCTACTAACGAATTACATACACTTATTGTTGATGCACTCGGAAGAGCTGTGGCAGAGGGTGAAATCCCTGCAGAGCCAATTCCTGCATTTAATATTGAAGTTCCTGCAAATCGTGATAATGGTGACTACTCATCAAACATCGCATTTGTTTGTGCAAAGGTTTTCCGTCGTGCACCTAAAATGATTGCAGATTTAGTTGCAAAATACATTGAACTTGAAGGCACATATTTTGATTCTTGCACAGTTGCAGGTGCAGGTTTCGTAAACTTCACACTTTCAAAGGATTTCTATGCAGATATTCTTCTTGATGTTAAGGCAAAAGGCAAGGATTACGGTAGAAGTGACTACGGTGAAGGCAAGAGAATAAATGTTGAATTTGTTTCTGCTAACCCAACAGGTCCAATGCATATGGGTAATGCTCGTGGTGGTGCTTTGGGTGACTGTCTTGCAGCCGTACTTGACATGGCAGGTTATGAAGTAGAAAGAGAATTCTACATCAACGATGCAGGTAATCAGATTGAAAAATTTGGTCTTTCACTTGATATCCGTTATCAGCAGATTTATAAAGGTGAGGATGCAGTAGAATTGCCTGAAGATAGCTACCACGGTGAAGATATCAAAGAAAGAGCACAACAGTTTGCTGATGTTTATGGTGATACTTTCATTGACAAGAGTGAAGACGAAAGAAGAAAAGCACTTGTCCAGTTTGCTCTTCCAAAAAACATTGAAAATATGAAGGCTAATATGGCAAAATATCGTATCGAATACAAGACTTGGTTTAAAGAAAGCCTTCTTC
>CALEIS010000084.1 GCA_937877675.1 uncultured Clostridia bacterium
TGGAAACGAGAAGTTGAATATTCATACTACACATTTGAAATGTTCAATATCACATCTGGAAGAGGTGGTTGGTTCCACAATTTTGGTGGACTTTCAACACCTGTTAACATTTGGACAAATGCTTATTATAAACCTAAAACACTTTCAACAGGTCTTGATACAATGGTTATGAGTGAGTATTTCAATGATGATGCAACTGAATTTAACTGTAATCTCAAATACTATGGTGATAATGAGAAATACTCTGTAATTGTTGTTATGACTGACAGTAAAGATAGCTATAACATTACAGTTAACGGTGAAAAAGCAGATTTCTTTATCCGTGACAAGGGAATTGTTGAAATTACAATTCAGGGTGAAATTAAATCAGCGGAAATTAACATAAACTAACTAGTATAATCTTCAATTACTTTTTGCAAGTCATCAGTATTTGATACTGTGATGCCACTTTTCAACTTTTCCTGGTCAGATTGTGGCAAAACAGAAACATATGAGTCATAGATATTAAGTGGTTGCGTATCTTCATTTCTGAAAATGGCAACTTTTCCATCATATTCTTTTACTGTGTAATAGGTTGGTGTGTTGTCAGTTAATTCTTCAATTTCTCTTTTTTCAATGTCATTGTTAAGTTGTATAAAAAGAGTTGTTAAAGTGAACAGTGAAATAATAGAGAAGGCTATCAACTTTTTAAGGCTATAACTCATAAAAACACATCCTTTTTATTGTATTTTTAACAAAATTATTACATTTTATAATTTTTCAATATTTTGTAAAAAAATACTAAACATTTTTGTTTTTTTGTGTTATAATTAATCTGTATGAATTTATAAATTTATTTCGGAGGAGAAATATGAGAAGAAAAACTCAGACATCAAAGAAAAAGATGTCCCCGAAAGTAAAAATTTTAATCCAAGCATTTCTTGCAATAGTTTTTACCACTCTTTTGATTGGTTGTATTGTTGTTGGTTATGTTGCTACTGATGTAATTAAAACAGTTAATGGTGAAAGAATCATTGACCTTGAGTATTATAAGCAAAATCAGGACCAGACAACCATTATTTATGCAAAGAATGCTAATGGTGACTTTGAAGAACTTACAAAGCTTCACGGTGAAAAGAATCGTATCTGGGTTGATATTGAAGATATGTCCGAATGGATGGGAAAAGCCTTTGTAGCTCTTGAGGACAAGCGTTTCTATGAGCACGAAGGTGTTGACTGGTTCAGTATGACCTTTGGTGTTATTAGGTCAACAATTTCTTCAGGTGATGTTCGTGGTGGTTCAACAATAACACAACAGTTGATTAAAAACCTTACAGGCGAAAACGGACGTAATCTTAACAGAAAGTATTATGAAATGCTCTCGGCATTAAATATGGAAAAATATTATGAAAAGGATGAAATCCTCGAAGCATATCTTAATACTATTTATTTGAGTCATAACTGTTATGGTGTGCAGGCTGCTGCAGAAACTTACTTTGGCAAGGATGTTTCTGAACTTAATCTTGCAGAATGTGCTGCCATCGCAGGTATAACACAGTTCCCTGGCAAATATGACCCATTGTGGCGTCCTAAGGATAATAAACAGCGTCAAGAACTTTGTCTTAGTATGATGCTTGAACAAGGCATTATTACTCAGGAACAGCATGATGAAGCAGTAGATTACAAACTTATTTTCACCAATAGCCCTGATTATGTTGAAGATGAAGAAGATAAAAAAGAAGAAGTAGAATCTGCAACAGATAATAACATTCAAAGTTACTATGTTGACTATGTTATCGATTCTGTTATCGCTGATTTGAAGGCAATTGGTTATTCTCATTATGAAGCAACTAACCTTATATATTCTGGTGGTTTACACATTTATTCTGCTGTAGATTTAGAGATTCAGAAGAAGATGGAAGATGTTTATGTCCACCGTACAGGATTCCCAAGTGAAAGTGTTTCTTCATCAAAGGATTTATCACAATCTGCTATGACTATTATGGATTATAGTGGCAGAATCGTTGGTATGGTTGGTGGTGCAGGCGAAAAGACTATAAATCGTTCAAATAACCGTGCTGTTTCTGCGATTCGTCAGCCTGGTTCATCTATCAAACCTTTGACTATTTATGCACCTGCGATTGAGGAAAACATAATTACATGGTCATCTTTAATCACTAACTATGGTATTCAGTGGCAAGGAAGCATTTGGCCTGAAAACTATGGTGGCAATCCAGGTTCACCGGATAGTACAGTAACTGCTCAATATGCTCTTGCAATTTCTTACAATACGGTCCCTGCACAGATTCTTGTTAAGCACGGATTAGGATTTACAAGAAGCTATGATTATCTTAAAAACAAGTTCCATGTTACCACATATAATGATTCACTTGATAGCGTTGCACCTTCTGCTCTTGCAACAGGTGGTTCAAATGGTGGTGTAACAACATTACAGATGGCTGCGGCTTTCGCTTCTTTCGGTAATGGTGGTAAATATTATAAACCATATTGCTACTATGAAGTTAAGGACAATAAGGGTGAAGTTATTTTAAGTAACAATCCTCAAGGTGAACAGGTAATTTCTCCTGAAACAGCATATGTTATGAATCAGATGCTTCAAACTGTTTTCTATGGTTCAGGTGGTACTGCTCGTGGAAATGCAGTTGAAAACTTCAAAACATTTGGTAAAACAGGTACAACTTCAAATAACTACGACCGTTGGTGCGTAGGTGGTACACCACATTATGTTGCTGCTGTTTGGTATGGATATGACTATAACAAGGAAGTTAAAGCAAAAAATAACCCATCCAGTGAGATTTTTGAAAGCGTCATGAATAAAGTTCATGAAGGACTCGAGGATAAGTCGTTTGAAAAACCAAGTAATGTTGTAAAACGCACATACTGTACTGCGACAGGTCTTATTGCGGGTGATACTTGTGCTCATACTGCATCAGGTTGGTATAAAGAATCGAATATACCAGGAGTATGTGCAAACTGTCCAGGCGTTGGCGGTGGAGAAAATATAGATACTCCAGATACACCGGATGTACCAGATACTCCGGATACTCCAGACACTCCAGTAACTCCGGATACACCAACACCGGCACCTACTCCGGACACTCCTGCTATTGTGCGTGAAGACGAAGATTAATAACAATGTTTACAATATGCCCATCTACTGATGGGCTTTTGTAATTTGATATCCAAAATATAATGCTTTTTGAATAAATGGAGGTAACAGATATATGATTATAATGTCTGTGGACTATGGTGATGTTAGAACTGGAATTGCAGTTTGTGATAAAATGCAAATTCTAGCTTCTCCTGTATGTGTAATAACCGAAAAGGACAGAGAAAAACTTGCTGATAAAATTAAAGATTTGGCAATAGAAAGAAAAGTAGAACGAATTTGTGTGGGTGTGCCACAGAATATGGACGGAAGCTATGGTTTTCGTAGTGAAGCTTGTAAGGAATTTGGTGCATTATTAAATGAAAAAACAGGAATTCAGGTAGATTTTCAGAACGAAAGACTTACTACTGTTTCTGCTCATAATATTCTCAATACTATGGATGTTCGTGGCAAAAAGAGAAAAGCAGTTGTGGATGCAGTTTCTGCAGTGCTTATTCTTGAAGATTATATGAATTCTTTAAAAGCATAGACACACAATGACAAATTAAACGCTTGATACCGTGTACAATGGTGTCAAGCGTTTTTTGTGTGGTGATTTTCTTGATTGTATATGTTGATATCCTTGTAATTCTTAATACTTTGGTTAATTATTTTATCCTTTTAGCAATAAGGAAGATAACACATTCATATACGAAAAGATGGAGAATAGCATTGGGAGCCTTTGTTGGAGGAATGTCATCATTACTGTTATTTTTAGAGCATCTCAACGTTATAATGACATTCCTAAAAATACTTTCAGGAGTTTTGATGATTGTTACAACCTTTGGAATAAAGCCATTTAAACAATTTTTTAAAAGGCTTTTCTTTTTATTTGCAATAACATTCCTTTTTGGAGGAGTGACTTATGCCATATACATATTTTTTGATAAAGATGTCTTGATTTATTCCAATGGTATCATCTATTTTGATGTTGATATTACATTTTTGGTGATATGTTCAGTTGTTTCATATCTTATAATAACTCTCTTAACTAAATATATGGATAAAAAATCATCAGGTAACAAAGAGTATTACGTAACCATTGAAAGTAATGGAAAAACTGTATCTTGTATAGGACTTATGGATACTGGAAATAATCTGCGAGAACCATTTTCAGGGTGTCCTGTAATAATAGTGGATAAATCAATTTTCAATCAATTATATACAACTGAAACAACAAGACTTATACCAATTTCAACAGTAAATGGAGAATCAATGATAAAAGCATTTAAACCACAAAAGATTGTAATTGATAAATATGTAACAGACAAAGTTTATATAGGTGAAAGTGCAGTTGCATTAGATGAATATAAAATAATATTAAATATAAATATTGAAGGAGAAATGAACAATGATTAGCCTTAAACTTTTTTTGAAGAAACTCTATTTGAAACTTTTCAAAAGAGAAATTCACTACATAAATGGACCGGTAGCATTACCTGAACCATTGTCAATTAAGGAAGAGCAATTTTTAAGTGAAAGACTCGCAAATGGTGATGAATGCGCAAGAGAAAAACTTATTGTCCACAATTTGCGACTTGTTGTGTATATTGCAAAAAAATTTGAAAATTCAGGAGTTAATATTGAGGACCTGATTTCAATAGGTACAATAGGACTTATTAAAGCGGTAAACACCTTTTCACCTGAAAAAAATATAAAACTTGCAACCTATGCGTCAAGGTGTATAGAAAACGAGATTTTAATGCATCTTCGTAAAATTGCATCACAGAAAATGGAGGTTTCCCTTGATGAGCCACTCAATACAGATTGGGA
>CALEIS010000085.1 GCA_937877675.1 uncultured Clostridia bacterium
TATCAAGGTCAATGATTGCTTCGAATGGAGCATTTTCATTGAACATGAGTGTGTTCAATTGTGAACCAATGTTTACATTCGCTTGTGCTTTTGTTAAATCAATATTTTCAACATTTTCAGGTATAGAATCTATCACATTTCCATTTACAGTTGCACCAAAATAGAGCATACCAGCAGTATTTTCACCTGTTTTAGCCGACCTTGTAACACATTTTATTATTTCTGTACCATTAACACCTTGTTTTGCAGTAATTTTAAAGGTCAAAACAACTCCATCCGTTGTTTCAGGCACTTCGTTGCCTGCGCCACCAATATAAGTTACCAAAACAAATCCGTATTTATCGGAATTTACGCCTGTGTTGGCATAAACCTTTGAAATATCCTTACTTTGAGCATCTGTTATTGCACTTTTTACTGCATAATCACTCAATGTTGCTGATACATCGCTGACATCAACTAAAGATTTGTCATAAAAAACCGGAATAGACATTGTTGCAACAGGGTAATTAGTCTTAACCGAAACCGAAACCGTCGCACTTTGTCCCGATGACAATTCAGCCTTATCAACTGTAATTACTACATCCGTTTCCTTTGTATTTGCAGTTGCAATAAAAATTGTTGCCGTAATACTGATGATTAATATAAAAGAAAGTACTATACCGATTATTTTTTTACTTTTTTTCATAATAGCACTCCTTTTTGTGTTTTTGTTTATTCTATCACTTCAAAACAAATGTGTCAATTTTAATTTAATGTTTGTTTAGCAAATTGGAGTTTATCGAAGTAAATAATTCGTAGGGGTCGGCGTCCTCGACGACCCGCCGTTGGCTTATCTATTCGTTTGGTTCGGGTCGTCGAGGACGCCGACCCCTACAACAATCTCCCCGACAAATTCAAATTTGAAATGCAATTACATGGAAATAAAAAAAGCCCCTGTCAAATTGACAGGGGCATATAAATTGTTGAATAATCAGGAATTATTCGTTAACTTTTGTAACAACACCTGAACCAACTGTTCTACCGCCTTCACGGATAGCGAAACGAAGACCTTCTTCGATAGCGATAGGAGTGATGAGTTCAACGTCCATAACAACGTTGTCACCAGGCATACACATTTCTGTACCTGCTGGAAGAGAAATTGTACCTGTAACGTCTGTTGTTCTGAAATAGAACTGAGGTCTGTAGTTGTTGAAGAAAGGAGTATGACGGCCGCCTTCATCCTTTGTCAAAACGTAAACCTGACCTGAGAATTTTGTGTGTGGGTTGATTGTGCCTGGTTTAGCAAGAACCTGGCCACGTTCGATTTCACTTCTCTGAACACCACGAAGAAGAGCACCGATGTTGTCACCTGCTTCAGCATAGTCAAGGAGCTTTCTGAACATTTCGATACCAGTAACAACTGTCTTTCTTCTTTCGTCTGTAAGACCAACGATTTCAACTTCTTCAGAAGTTCTGAGCTGACCTCTTTCAACTCTACCTGTAGCAACTGTACCACGACCTGTGATTGTGAAAACGTCTTCAACAGGCATAAGGAATGGCTGGTCTGCTTTACGGTCTGGAGTTGGGATGTAGCTATCAACTGCATCCATGAGTTCCCAAATTGGAGCACAAGCTGGGTCATCAGCTGATGCTGCTTCAAGAGCTTTAAGAGCTGAACCCTTGATGATTGGTGTATCATCGCCTGGGAATTCGTACTCATCAAGAGTTTCACGGATTTCCATTTCAACGAGTTCAAGAAGTTCTTCGTCGTCAACCTGGTCAACTTTGTTCATGAAAACGATGATGTAAGGAACGCCAACCTGACGAGCAAGAAGAAGGTGTTCTTTTGTCTGAGCCATAGGACCATCTGTTGAAGCGATAACAAGGATAGCGCCGTCCATCTGAGCAGCACCTGTAATCATGTTCTTGATATAGTCAGCGTGTCCTGGGCAGTCAACGTGAGCATAGTGACGAGCGTCTGTTTCATACTCAACGTGTGATGTGTTGATTGTAATACCTCTTTCTCTTTCTTCTGGAGCCTTATCGATGTTTGCATAGTCAACGAAGTCAGCCTGACCCTTAGAAGCGAGTGTCTTTGTGATAGCAGCTGTTAATGTTGTCTTACCGTGGTCAACGTGACCGATAGTACCAATATTAACGTGTGGTTTGGTTCTTTCAAATTTTGCCTTTGCCATTGGAATTTCCTCCCTTTATTTTTGAAAATATTTTACAAAATATTGTGATACATATTGTATCAATAAACTTGAAAAAATTCAAGTCTTTTATGAGATTTTATTAGTCTCTCTTGCTTCTTTCAGAAATGATTGATTCTGAAATTGATTTTGGAACCTCTTTGTAACCGTCTGGTTCCATTACATACTGACCACGGCCCTGTGTCTTTGAACGAAGGTCAGTTGCGTAACCGAACATTTCTGAAAGAGGAACTCTTGCGTTAATCTGCTTAACACCTGAACGGTCCTCAAAGCCCTGGATTTCACCACGACGTGAGTTAAGGTCACCGATAACATCACCCATATAATCTTCTGGAGTGATAACAACAACCTTCATGATTGGTTCAAGGATAACAGGATTTGCCTTCTTAGCAGCATCTTTGAATGCCATAGAACCAGCAATCTTAAACGCCATTTCAGAAGAGTCAACTTCGTGGTATGAACCGTCGTAAAGAGTAACCTTTACGTCAACAACGCCGTAACCTGCAAGTACACCGGACTGCATAGCGCCCTTAATACCGTCGTCAACAGCTTTGTGGTATTCCTTAGGAATAGCACCACCAACGATGTTGTTTACAAACTCGTAACCGCCATCTGGATTTGGTTCAATATTAATCTTAACGTGACCATACTGACCTTTACCACCTGACTGACGAGCATATTTTGTGTCAGAAGATGAAGCTGTACGGATTGTTTCTCTGTAAGCAACCTGTGGTTTACCTACGTTTGCTTCAACTTTGAATTCACGAAGAAGTCTGTCAACGATGATTTCAAGGTGAAGTTCACCCATACCAGCAATAATTGTCTGGCCTGTTTCTTCATCTGTATAGCTACGGAATGTTGGGTCTTCTGCAACAAGCTTTGAAAGTGCGATACCCATCTTTTCCTGACCAGCTTTTGTTTTTGGTTCGATAGCAACGCTAATAACTGGTTCTGGGAAGTTCATTGATTCAAGGATAATTGGGTGTTTCTCATCACAGAGAGTATCACCTGTTGTTGTGTTCTTAAGACCAACAACTGCAGCGATATCACCAGCATAAACTGTATCAAGGTCTTCACGGTGGTTAGCGTGCATCTGCAAGATACGTCCCATTCTTTCTTTGTTGTCTTTAACTGTGTTATAAACAGATGTACCAGCGTTAACTGTACCTGAATATACACGGAAGAAACAAAGTGTACCAACGAATGGGTCATTAGCAATCTTGAATGCGAGAGCAGCAAATGGCTCGTCGTCTGAAGAGTGTCTAACTTCTTCCTCTTCTGTATCTGGGTTGATACCCTTGATAGCTTCGATGTCTGTTGGAGCAGGCATGAAATCTACGATAGCGTCGAGAAGTGGCTGAACACCCTTGTTACGGTATGAAGTACCACAGCAGATTGGAACGATTTCATTTGTAAGTGTAGCCTTACGGATAACACCCTTGATTTCGTCAACTGTGAGTTCTTCACCGTCGAAATATTTCATCATAAGTTCCTCGTCGAGTTCAGCAACTGATTCGATAAGGTTGTTACGATATTCTGCAGCCTTGTCAACCATATCAGCAGGGATTTCTTCGATACGAACATCTTTACCCATATCGTCATAATACATAATAGCATTGTTGTTGATAAGGTCGATGATGCCCTTGAATGAGCTTTCCTCACCGATTGGGAGCTGAATTGGCACTGCGTTACAGTTAAATCTTTCTTTAACCATGTCAAGAACACGGTAGAAGTTAGCACCTAAAATGTCCATTTTGTTAACGTAAATCATTCTAGGAACTTTGTATTCGTCAGCCTGACGCCATACAGTTTCAGACTGAGGTTCAACACCACCCTTTGCGCAAAGAACAGTTACAGAACCGTCAAGTACGCGGAGTGAACGCTGAACTTCAACAGTGAAGTCAACGTGTCCAGGAGTGTCGA
>CALEIS010000086.1 GCA_937877675.1 uncultured Clostridia bacterium
GATAAAATCAAGGCAATGAAGAAAAATAGTGAAATTACTGAAGATGACCAGAAGAATGCAGAAACAAAGATTCAGAAAATCACTGATGATTTTATCAAAGAAATCGACACTATCGCTGATAAGAAAGAAAAAGAAATCATGGAGATATAAACAAATCTAAGGGCGGTTAATACCGCCTTGATTTGCTTATTTTTGGAATTATGGATAAGAAAAATATTCCCCAATTCTCTGTATTGCCAAAGCATATTGGCATTATTATGGATGGTAATGGCAGATGGGCTAAACAGAGAAATTTACCAAGATATAAAGGTCATATTGAGGGTGCAAAAACATTTAGAAAAATTGGCGAGTTTGCAGCCGATGTGGGTGTTAAATGTTTGACCTTCTATGCTTTTTCCACTGAAAACTGGAAACGTCCTCAGGAGGAAGTTGATGCAATTATGCAACTTTTCCGTGAATATTTGATTGAGGCAGACGAAAGAACAGAGGAAAACAAGGAAAAAGGCATTGTTCTCAAGTTTATCGGTGACCGTACAGGAATTCCCGAGGATATTCAGGCGTTAATGGAGCATATTGAAAATGTAAGTAAATATGAAACCAAAGTCGTTTTGAATCTTGCAATTAACTATGGTGGTCGTCACGAAATCACACAGGGTGTAAAGGCTATTGCAGAAAAAGTAGCAAGTGGTGAAATTTCTCCGGATGATATAACGGAAGAAATGATTTCAGAAAGCCTTTACACAAAAAATCTCCCTGACCCAGATTTGATTATCAGACCAAGTGGTGAATATAGATTGTCAAACTTTTTGACATGGCAGTCAGCATATTCTGAATTTTGGTTTTCAAATGTTTTGTGGCCTGATTTCACAGAGGAAGACCTTTGTGAAGCGTTAAGGGAATTCGAAAAGCGCAATAGACGTTTTGGTGGCGTTTGAGGATAGAAAAGAGGAAAGATATGGCAAAAAGAATAGTGTTTGGTCTTTTATGGTTGGGAATAGGAATTTCAGCCCTAGTCCTTATGCACACTTGGATATTTATAGTTTTTGCAATGTTTTTATGTTTTATGGCAACCTATGAGCTTAACCGTTCAATCGGACTCAAGAACAAGCCAATAATGATTTTAAGCCTTGCAGTTTCAACAGTTTTCCCACTCTATTATGAGTATGGACATTATTTGAGAGAAATTGACGGACTCAATTTAAAAACAGAATATCTTATTACTGCTTATGTTTTGATGCTTTGCTTCTTAATGCTTCATAATCATGAAAACACAAAGTTTTCGGATGTGTCGTTTGTTGCAGTATCATCGCTTTTTGTACCTTTTGCATTTACAAGACTTGTTTATTTCAGAGATATCGCAGAATATTATCCTGACAAGGGATATACAAATGCTCACGGAATGTTTTTAATTCTCTTTATTCTCTTCTCTGCTTGTATGACTGATACTTGTGCATATTTTGCAGGTAGTCTTCTTGGAAAACACAAACTTTGTCCTAAAATCAGTCCTAAAAAGACTATTGAAGGTGCAATCGGTGGTGTGATTGGTTGCGTGATTGCAAATACTGTGCTTTATGCAGTATATAGCAACTTTATTTTCGAAAATTCTGCAAACAACTATCCATCAATTATTGTGGCGTCAGTAATAACATCAATCGTAGGTATGTGTGGCGACCTTACAGCGTCACTTATCAAACGTAACTATGGAATAAAAGATTTCGGTAATTTAATTCCTGGACATGGTGGAATTATGGACCGTTTTGATAGCATTATGTTTGTTTCTGCTGCATTCTATGCAGTATTTAACATCTTCGAGGTGTCTATATAATGACTAAAAATTTAAGTATTTTAGGCTCAACCGGTTCAATCGGTACACAGAGCCTTGAAACAGCAAGAAAGTGCGGTTACTCTGTTTCCGCGCTTTCGGCATATTCTAACGTTGATTTAATTGAAGAACAAATTCGTGAATTCAAGCCACAGATTGCTGCTTTGGTTGATGAAAATGCAGCAAAAGAGCTTAAAAATCGTGTGGCAGATATGAATGTAAAAGTCCTTTCAGGTATTGAAGGCGTATGCGAATGTGCAAGAGTGGAAAGTGCTGACACTGTAATCAACTCAGTTGTTGGTATGGCAGGTCTTAAACCTACACTTTCTGCTATTGAGGCTAATAAGAAAATTGCTCTTGCCAATAAAGAAACACTTGTTGCAGGTGGTTTGCTCGTTACAACAAAAGCAAAGGAAAAGGGCGTTGACATCTTACCAGTTGACTCTGAGCATTCTGCAATTTTCCAATGCTTACAGGGTCAACCTACAAATAAGGCATTAAAAAGAATTATTCTTACAGCAAGTGGTGGACCATTCTTCGGAAAAACTCGTGAGGAGCTCAGTAAAGTAACAGTTGCAGATGCACTTAAACATCCAAACTGGAGTATGGGACAAAAAATAACCATTGACTCTGCTACAATGATGAATAAGGGACTTGAACTTATTGA
>CALEIS010000087.1 GCA_937877675.1 uncultured Clostridia bacterium
AAGGCAAATCCTGCAGTTCCACAGATGGAATATTTCTTTATGGATGAGTTCGATACATATTATGCAGAGGGTGAAAAACTTATTGCAGAAGGAAACGATTATTTCGATAAGGTTGAAATTAAGCCAGACGATTTAGCTGCAATTGTTTTCACTTCAGGTACAACAGGTAAGAGCAAGGGTGTTATGCTTACTCATAAAAATGTTGCAAGCAACTGTTCTGCATCATTGAGAGTATTAACAGGTCGTCATGCTATTGCTTTCTTACCTTTACATCATACTCTTTCATGGGTTAGTGCTCTTTATGCTACATATATTGTTTCTGAATGGGGTTATCTTTGTGATGGTATTAACCACATTCAGCAGGACATTAAGAAATTCCAGCCATATAATTTTACAGGTGTTCCACTTGTTGTTGAAACAGTTTATGACAGAATATGGAAAACTGCTCGTAAAATGGGTAAGGAAGAATTACTTAAAAAAGGTCTTAAAATCAGTAATTTCCTTATGAAGCTCGGTATTGATAAGCGTCGTAAGATTTTCAAGATGGTTCATGATAACCTTGGTGGCAACCTTGATATGATTATCTGTGGTGGTGCTTACCTTGACCCTAAATATGAAAAGGCACTTTATGACCTTGGTATTGATGTTTTCAATGGCTATGGTCTTACAGAATGTTCACCTGTTATTACATGTAATCACCCTGCTAAATTCAAGTTTGGTAGCGTTGGTACTCCACTTGATTGTAATGAAATCAAGATTGTTAACCCAGATGAAGATGGTGTTGGTGAAATCTATGTAAGAGGCTCAAACGTTATGGTAGGTTACTATAACGACCCTGAAGCTACTGCAGAGGCATTTGACGGTGATTGGTTCAAGACTGGTGACTTTGGACGAATTGATAAAGACGGTTTCCTCTTTATGGTTGGTAGAAAGAAGAATCTTATCATTCTTTCAAATGGTAAGAATGTTTCACCAGAAGAAATCGAAGAAAAACTTATGAATAATATTCCTTATGTTAAGGAAGTTCTTGTATATCAAGAAGGCGATAAGATTACAGGCGAATTCTTCCTTAACGAAGAAGATTATCCAGATGCAAAAGATAATCTTGACGCAGATGTTAAGAGCGTAAATGCATTAATGCCTGCATTCAAGAGAGTAACAAAGATTCTTGTTCGTGATGAGGAATTCCCAAAGACAACAACAATGAAAATCGCAAGAAAATATCATACAAACTAATTCTAAATACCACCCAGTGGGTGGTATTTTTTTATTATTAAAGGAAAAGTGTCACAGTTATTGTTTTTATTGATATTTCGTGGTATAATTCTTTCTATATAGAGATTTCTCCCACTTGTGGAGATTGTTCTTTATGGAATTGAGGGAAAAATAATGAAAAATATAGATAGTGCCTTTTACTCCGATATTGGAGGAAGACCAAACAACGAAGATTCATATCTTAACAAAAAAATGGATGATTTTTCAGTGTTTGTTGTTGCAGATGGTCTTGGTGGACACAACGATGGTGAAGTTGCTTCATATATAGCAGTAAAATCCATTCAAGAAAGCATGGTTGATAATGCTAATGATGATGTTTTTGCAGCAATAGAGTATGCCAATGCTCAGGTTCTTGCACAACAAGAAAAAACCATGACTAAAATGAAAACAACAATAGCTATGGTATTGATTAAAGACGAGGAAACAACTATTGCCCATGTGGGTGATTCAAGGGTTTATGCTTTCCAAAATGGAAAAGTGATTTTCCAAACAAAGGACCATAGCGCATCACAAATGGCTGTGGCTGTTGGTGAAATTACTCTTGAAGAAATCAGAAATCATGATGACCGCAATATGCTTACAAGGGTGTTGGGTGCATCAGATGAGATAAAAGTGGATGCTGTTTCAATTACAAATGACCAATATGATGCTTTGTTGATATGCAGTGACGGATTTTGGGAGTATGTTTTGGAAGACGAAATGGAAGAAACTTTGAGTGGTAGTGATTCAGCAATAAACTGGTTGTATAAAATGCGCTCAATTCAAGCAAACCGAGCACCGGACAACTGTGATAATAATACTGCAATTGTGATAAAAGTATAAATAAGGATAAATCAGTGGAAAAAGAAGGAGGGGTAAAATGAAATATTGTAATCACTGTATGGCACAGATGAACGAAGAAAATTTTTGTCCAGTATGTGGCAAAAAGAGTCAGGCTGAAAATGTACCAGTACATCATCTTTTACCCGGAACTATTTTAAATAATAAGTTTTATGTAGGAGAAGCCCTTGGAGAAGGTGGCTTCGGAATTACATATATCGGTCGTGACACAAGACTCGATATGAAGGTAGCCATTAAGGAGTTTTATCCTAATGGTTGTGTAACAAGAAATAATACATATTCACCACAGGTAACAAATAGTGTAACGGACGAAAGAAAAGACTTTTTTGAAAAGGGTAAAATCAGATTCCTCCAGGAAGCACAAGTTCTTGCTCGTTTTTCAGATGAACCAGGTATAGTTGGAGTAAGAGATTTCTTTGAAGAGAACAATACTGCATATATCATTATGGAGTATCTCGATGGAATCAACTTAAAGGACTATTTGAAAACAAAAGGTGTGTTGTCAGCAGAAAAAACAATCGAGTTGATGATGCCTATAATGATGTCCTTGAAAAAAGTTCATGCACAGGGTATGATTCACCGTGATATTAGCCCTGACAACATTATGTTGGTGGGAAACAAGGTAAAACTTTTGGACTTTGGTGCAGCACGAAATGTGTCAGCAGCAGAGAATAAGAGCTTGAGTATCATGCTCAAACCTGGATATGCACCAGAAGAACAATATAGAAGCAAGGGTAATCAAGGACCTTGGACAGATATATATGCTCTTTGTGCAACAATGTATAAATGTATTACAGGCATTACCCCTGACGATGCAACACAGCGTGTGTTTAGTGATGAGGTAAAAACACCATCTGCATTGGGAATAAAAATACCAAGATATATTGAAAATACAATTATGCGAGGAATGTCCGTACAACAAAGAGACAGATTCCAAAGCATAGAAGAGATGATTAGATATCTCAATAGTGGTGAAGCAACCGTACAACAACCACAAAAAGTAGTTGCACCACCAAGACCCGTACAGCAAATGCCTGTACAACCAAGACCGGTACAACCAACACCTATACAATCAAGACCAGTACAACCAACACCTTATGTACAACCACAGCAACCGCCAGAAAAGAAGAAAACAGGGCTTATTATCGGAATAATTGTTGCAGTTTTGGCTATTATTTGTGCAGTTGTAGCGGTTGTGTTAGTTTCGACATCGGATAATACTAAACCAGAAGAATCAAGCACAAAAACTACGGAGACAACAACAGAAGAGCCAACAAGTGAAAATGTAAACGCAAATAATGCCGTGGAATATCGAGATGTCAATTTGGATTTCTCTAGATTTGATGCAAATTACAACTATCTGAAAACCGAAAACATAACTGTTCAGGTTCCTGTTTTTGAAGAGTTTGAAGAATACGGTTTTGATGAAATAGCACTTGAAAATGATGTAGCTGAGATAGAGGAAACACCTACCGGTAAGTATATGGTCACTATGGGATACATGTACTCAGATGCATATGAGGATATTTATGTTGAAGTCACCGTATGGTATGATAACGAAGGTTTTACAACAGATTCGATAGTCGCAACAGTAATTTTATTAGGCTATTACGACAACGGTTATGAGACATATACACAAGAACAAATATGCTATGATGAGAATATGGAAATGGTTTATGGTGCAACCTTAGAGGATGATGTGTGTACCTTTGCTGCAACAAATAGTGGCTATAGCTGTGTTGATAATACTTACTATGACGATAATTACGAGATTATCAGCAAGGAAGATTTCGATGCAGAGGTTGACCGAGTATTACAACCAATCGATGAAATTTTATACGGATATTAAAGAAAAAACCTCCGATTTCGGAGGTTTTTCTTTATGGTGGAGATGGTGGAAACCGAAGCTTCGCTTCGTTCGTTGCTGCGCAATCTTTCGCATTTGTATGTCCCTTTTGCTGACACAAAAGATGGACTATGCGGTTTCGATTACCTAAAAAAATAAGCACTCCTTTTTTGGAGTGCTTATTTTAATGGTGGAGATGGCGGTAATCGAAACCGCGTCCGAAAATCTATTCCTGAAACTTTCTACGAGTGTAGTTTATCTACTAGAATTCCCTACGTGACAGCCGACAAACAGGCATTCATTTCGGTAGCCCTGTGATGTGTGACGGACTACAAGGCGGTTATCCGTTCACATTTACTGCTAAATGACACTCCGTACCGAGCCGCAGTTCTCTCGGGGGAATGCTCGCCGCTAATTAAGCAGCAAGAAGTACTTTTTCGTTTTTGTCGTTTATTTTTATAAACCGTCCGTTTTATAGTGGTCAGACTCCACTACTCGCTTATCGCAGTTCAAAATCCCCGTCGAAATCCTTTCATCCCCATATATACAATTATGAATTCGCAATGCGTAATTCGTAATTAGTTATTTCGGGTTTTAGTGATTGCGGTTAAAATTTTTAATAATTCTTGGCAATCACCATAAATACTTTCGAATTGTTCTTTTGTAATATATTCGCTTTCGTAAAGAAGTTCAAGCCAATATTCTGTTTCGCTGGCTTCTTTGAGAGCGATATTCAATTTTGAGTAGAAATCGGGTTTGCTCTGAGCTCTTATTGCTTCCTTGACATTTGCACCAATGCTTGTTCCACTTTTTAAAATCTGTGTAGAAATAACACCGATTCGATGATTAGCATCAAGATGTTTATATAATTTAATAATTCTCAAAGCAAAAGCCTTACTTTTTTCAACAATAATATTTTTCATAGTTTTAATTACGAATTACGCATTATGAATTACGAATTGTTTATCTCATTCTTTCTTTTATAGAACGTTCAATTGTTCTCTGGGCTTCTTTTTTAGCAGCAACATCACGCTTGTCGTAAAGTTTTTTACCTTTACAAAGACCTACTTGTACTTTCGCACGACCTTTTTTAAAGTAAATTGACAACGGAATAAGTGTTAATCCGTCCTGCTTTGTTGTGCCGAGAAGTCGCATAATCTCTTTTTTATGCATTAAGAGTTTACGGACTCTCATTGGGTCACGATTAAAGATGTTTCCGTGGTCATAAGGACTTATGTGCATACCATTTACAAAGATTTCACCCTCAACGATACTGCACCAAGCATCTTTAAGATTACATTTGCCTTGACGGAGTGATTTAACCTCCGTACCAACAAGCTCAATACCTGCTTCAAAACTCTCAATTACGAAATAATCGTGGAGAGCTTTTTTATTTTGTGCAATTGTAGTATTAGTATTCTTCTCTGCCATGATTATTCCTCCTTTTTTGGTAACCACCTTATACATTTTAGTTGAATTTATCAGCGGTTACTTGAGTTTTTAATGGCGGAGTATAGACCCCGCCCAAGTATTTATTATAACAAACTTCTACCTTGAAGTGCTCTGGAAAGTGTTACCTCATCTGCATATTCAAGGTCACTACCAACAGGGATACCATAAGCAAGTCGGCTTACCTTAATTCCCATTGGTTTTAAAAGACGTGCAATATACATTGCGGTTGCTTCACCTTCGGCAGTTGGATTAGTAGCCATAATAACTTCGTTAACGCTATCGTCAGCCATTCGCTGAATCAATTCCTTAATACGGATTTTATCAGGTCCAACACCATTCATAGGAGAGAGTACACCGTGCAAAACATGGTATGTGCCCTTATATTCATGGGTGCGTTCAAATGCAGTGACATCCCTTGGGTTTTCAACAACACAGATTACGGAATTGTCACGGTTTGCATTACTACAGATACCACATTTTTCACCCTCAGTAAGATTGCAACAGATATTGCATGTGTGTATATTAGTATGGGCATTATTTATGGCATCAACAAGACTTTTTGTGCCTTCATCGTCAAGACCAAGAATATAATATGCCATTCTCTCCGCCGATTTTACACCGACAGAGGGCATTTTACGAAATTCTTCAATCAATTTTTCCAATGATACAATTGCCATAATGCCTATACTCCAAATTTTTGAGTTAAATTAGAATCCAAGACCTGGAATGTTCATTCCACCTGTGATTTTACCCATTTCTCTTTCTGCAGTTTCGTCTGCTTTTCTCATTGCTTCGTTAACTGCTGCAACAAGCAAATCTTCAAGCATTTCTACATCTTCAGGGTCAACAACATCTGGCTGAATTTTAACTGAAACAACCTGATGTTTACCATTAACAGTAACGTCAATTGCTCCGCCACCTGCAGATGCACTGTATTCTGCTTCTTCACATTCCTGCTGAACACGAGCCATATCTTCCTGCATTTGCTGAAGACGTTTCATCATATTTGCCTGTCCGCCCTGATTTGGGATTCTTGCTTTCATTTTTTATTCCTCCTCGATTTTTACGCCAAGACTTTTTGCCTTTGATACAAGGTCAGAAAGTGGATTTTTTTGTGTTTCTTCTTGCTTATTGTTATAAACAGCAAGAGTATATGTTTTGCCAGTTACTTCTGCAACGGCAGATTTTATTGTTTTAGAATAGTCACCTGTTTTAAGATAAAGTTCAAGTACAGGTGAACCTTTAATTAGTAAATATTTATCCTGATGGATAAACGCTGTTGAACCAGTGAGCATAGCAATCATGCTCTTGTCTTGTGAGAAAAGTTTTTCAAGGACTTCTGGCCAACTACCAAAAGGAACAGTTCCTGTATTTTTAGGAACAATTTTTTCTTCCTGTGGAGCAGGTGGTGGCTCGGGAAGTGGAGTTTCCTCTCTTTCAGGTTCTTTCTTTTCTTCAACAACTGGTTTTTGTGTATTTTCAACCTTTTCAGGTTTCGCTTCTGTTTGTACTGGTGCAGGGACAGGAGCTTCTGCTTTAACTGTAATTTTGCCTGATGCAATTGCATTTTCAAGTTCGCTAAGACGACGAAGAATAGCATTCATATCTGCATCAAGACTTGGTGTGCAAAGACGAATTATGCAAAGTTCTGCACTTGTTCTTCTGTTTGCACCTTGTTTCATTGTGGATGCAGACGCAGTAAGCACATCAATACATGACATGATTGTTGCAAGAGTTGTTTTTGCACTCTGTTGACGGATGATTTCAATTTCACCTTGTGAACAGATAATCATATCCTGAAAATTCTTAACAGCCTTTGAAACCATAAGATTTCTAAAATGGCTTGTAAGCTCAGTTATAAGTCTTTCCATATCGCAGGAGTCGTTATATAACTTATTGACAACTTCCAATGCCTTTGCAGCATCTTTTTCTAAAATACAGTCACAAAGCTCAAAAATATGTTCTCTACCTGCAAGACCTGCACTGTTTGCAACAACAGCAGAGTCGATTATTCCTTCATAAGATGAGCAACGGTCCAAAAGTGAAAGAGCATCACGCATAGCACCGTCTGCAATTCGAGCAATAAGCATAGCACCGTCATCAGAAATTTGAAGATTTTCTTTCTCGGCAACCTCTTTAAGTCTTCCAGCAATTGCTTCAGGTGGGATTCGTTTAAAATCAAATCTCTGGCAACGGGAAAGAATAGTTGAAGGCAATTTATGCACTTCAGTAGTTGCAAGAATGAAAATTACATGTGCAGGTGGCTCTTCAAGAGTTTTGAGAAGTGCATTAAAAGCACCGATTGAGAGCATATGCACCTCGTCGATAATATAAACTCTGTACTTTGCATTTGCAGGAGTGAAGTTTGCTTCCTCTCGCAAGTCACGGATATTATCAACACCATTATTTGATGCAGCGTCGATTTCGATTATATCAAGAATTGCACCTGAATCAATGCCCTTACAGATTTCACAGTTGTTACAAGGATTTCCGTCGTGGGAATCGATACAGTTGACTGCTTTTGCAAGGATTTTTGCACAGGAGGTTTTACCTGTTCCACGAGAACCTGTAAAAAGATATGCATGACTTGTTTTGCCTGTTTTTACAGCATTTTCAAGTGTTTTTGTAATATGCTCCTGACCAACCACATCAGTAAAGGTTGAAGGTCGATATTTTCGGTAAAAAGCACGATACATAACTTCTCCTCCTTTGGTATCAAAAATGCCTTAACTCAGTCATGTGTCGTGCAGGCAGACTGTGGCGCCCGATGCAAACCGTTTAATGCTGCTCGGTTCCCCGCCTGACATGGTTCACGGCGCTTCGCCGCACAGGACCCACACGGCACACGACTGAATTAAGGCAAATTTATTTAGTCAAGTAATTATACTATATATGAATCACAATTTCAAGAGAAAAATATATACTATTTTTATTGTAGAGAAAAAGAATTTGTGATAAAATCAATATGTATAAACTAATTCTATATTTTAGGGAGAAGAAAAGATGTTTAACATAATCCCACAACCGATTAGCATACTTATAAATCAAAGTGAAAAAGGGTTCACACTTCACACGGGGACTACTATTTCGCCATATCCTTTCACAGAAGATTTAATAAATTTTGCCAAGAAACAATTTGGCAAAAAAATCATTATGCACGAAGATACTGGTGAAGAAAGAAGTATTATTTTAAAACTTGATGACAGTATTGAGCATGAGGAAGGATATACCATAAAATGTGAAAATCGAAGAGTTTTCATAAATGCGAAAACTGAGGCAGGTCTTTTCTATGGTTTGCAGACGCTAAAACAGTTGCTCTTGCAGACAGAAGGCAAAATTCCACATGTGGAAATCACGGACTATCCTCGTTTTGCATATCGTGGATATATGCTTGACTGTGGAAGATATTTCTATACAGTTGATGAAGTAAAGAGAATTGTTGACCTTATGGCACTTCATAAGTTAAATGCTCTTCATTGGCATTTAACAGAGGACCAGGGTTGGCGAGTTGAAATAAAAAAATATCCGTTACTTACTGAAAAAGGTTCAAAAAGAAGTCACACAAACTTCAATAACAAGCCTCATGGTGGATATTATACACAGGATGAGATAAAAGAAATTGTCACATATTGTCACGATAGAAAAATAAAGGTTATTCCTGAATTTGATATTCCTGGTCATATGGTGGCTGCGATTTCTTGTTATCCATATCTTTCATGTCTTGACCGTGGCCTTGAGGTTGCAACTCATTGGGGTGTTAAGCACGATATTCTTTGTGCAGGTAAAGAAAGTTCATATCAGTTTGTCTATGATGTGCTTGATGAACTTATTGAACTTTTCCCTGATAAGGTTATTCATATCGGTGGTGACGAGGCAGTTAAAATGCGCTGGAAAAACTGTCCACATTGTCAGGCTGTAATTAAGGAAAAAGGTCTTAAAGACGAAGATGAATTACAGATGTACTTCATGACTAAGGTCAATGAATATCTCGAAAACAAGGGCTATTCTTCTGTTATGTGGAATTATGACACAAACGGTGGTACAGAAGAATTGAGTACAAATATTGCATGGAATGTTTGCGGAATGGGTAACGATGACAAGTTAATCCGTGAAGAGATTAAACGTGGAAGAAAAATGATTAACACTAAATGTTATCCATATTATTTTGATTTCCCATACGGTTGGAATACTCTTAAAATGGTTTGTAACGATGATGGTGCTTTGACTGAAGATGATGAAGAAACTTTCGGCATTGAGGCTCAGATGTGGACCGAATATGTTCCTAATATGAAACGCCTTGAATTCCTTACATTCCCTCGTCTTGGTGCTATGGCAGAAAATGCATGGGCAGAAAAGGGATATCCATCATTTTCTACATTTGTGCATAAAGCACCTGATTATTATAAATTGTTGGATTTCTATAAAGTGCAATATGCACCACTCAAAAAAGCGTGTCCGTCATTTATTTATAAACACGCATCATCCCTTTGGTTTAAACGCCGTGTTTTCCATTGGGAAGGATTGCACAATTTGATTGACGATAAGAAAGCTGAAAGGGAAGCAGCCATTCTTAAAGCAAAGTTAGAAAAATAAAAAAGGGTTAATGATATAGATTTAAGAGGTGTTATACAAAATGAAAAAATATGTACTTGCTCTTGACCAGGGAACAACAAGTTCACGTGCTATTCTTTTTGATAGAAACGGAAATATCTGTTATAAGGCACAGCATGAATTTACACAGATTTATCCACATACAGGTTGGGTTGAACATAATCCTATGGAAATTCTCTTTTCACAGTTACAATCCGTAATGGAGGT
The DNA here is from genome assembly GCA_937877675.1 of uncultured Clostridia bacterium. Taxonomy (GTDB): domain Bacteria; phylum Bacillota; class Clostridia; order Oscillospirales; family Acutalibacteraceae; genus Fimenecus. Next base: position 10,232 of record CALEIS010000087.1, read on the forward strand.
TCTTGCAAAAAGTAAAGCAACTGTTGAGGATATTGCTTCAATTGGTATAACCAACCAACGTGAAACAACAATCGTATGGGACAAATCAACAGGCAAGCCGGTTTACAATGCAATTGTATGGCAATGTAGAAGAACTGCTGATGTTTGTGAAACAATCAAGGCAGACGAAGAATTAACACAGTATATCAAAGAACATACAGGCCTTGTTGTGGATGCTTATTTCTCTGCAACAAAGATTAAGTGGATTCTTGACAATGTTGAGGGTGCAAGAGAATTGGCAGAGAGAGGTCAACTTCTTTTCGGTACAGTTGAAACTTGGCTTATCTGGAATCTTACAGGTGGTGCTGTTCATATTACAGACTATTCAAACGCATCAAGAACAATGCTCTTTGATGTTGATAAGCTTTGCTGGGACGAATATCTTTGTAAAAAACTTGATATTCCTATGTCAATGCTTCCAACTTGTGAGCCTTCCAGTAAGATTTATGGTAAGGTTGCAAAGAGTGTTATGGGTATTGAAGAATTGGCAGGTGTGCCAATTTCAGGTGCAATCGGTGACCAGCCTGCAGCTCTTTTTGGTCAGGGATGCTTCGAAAAAGGTCAGGCAAAAAATACATACGGTACAGGCTGTTTCTTGCTTATGAACACAGGTGAAAAGAGAGTAGAATCAAAAAATAATCTCGTTACAGGTGTTGCTTGGGGCCTTGACGGAAAAGTAACCTATGCTATTGAAGGTTCTGCATTCAATGCAGGTTCAGTTATCAAGTGGCTTCGTGATGATTTACAGCTTATTCCTTCTGCTCGTCGTTGTGATGAACTTGCAGAAAGCGTTCCAAATGCAAATGGTGTGTATTTTGTTCCTGCTTTTACAGGACTTGGTGCTCCTTATTGGGATATGTATGCACGTGGCACAATCGTAGGTCTTACACGTGGTGCAAACGCTGCTCATATTTGCCGTAGTGTTCTTGAAGCAATTGCATATCAGATGACAGATTTGCTTGAAGCTATGAAACAGGATTCAGAAATCCAACTTTCTGAACTTCGTGTTGACGGTGGTGCATCCGTAAGTAACATTATGATGCAGATTCAGGCAGATATGATTAGAACAAATGTTAATAGACCAAAAATGGTTGAAACAACTGCAATCGGTGCAGCATATCTTGCAGGTCTTGCTGTTGGTTTTTGGAAAGATACTGAAGAAATTCAGAAAATCCGTGAAGTAGATAGAGTTTTCGAGCCACAGATGGATATGGAAAAACGTGAAAAGAGATATAAAGGTTGGCTTCGTGCAGTTGAACGCTCAAGAGATTGGGTAGAGCACTAATGGCAAAAATTTTAATGTTTCGTTCACCAGAAAAATTGATTGAACATTTTTACGAGCATGGCGAACAAACAAAATGTGAATCGGCAGAGGAATATCTCATCAAAGCTAATAAAGTGATACAAAATCCTGACTCGAGGTCCAAATATGAAACCGATGAAGACGATAACGACAAGATTTATTATCTTGGAAAAACGGGAGAAATCGTATTTGTATCAATGGATGGATATATTAGGACATATTTTATTGCAGATGATGAATATTTTGACCGACAATAGATAAAAAAGCTTATAAAAAAACCTAAACCCCATCGGAATTAACCGATGGGGTTCCTTTTTCACCTATCCGAAGGACAGGGTATAACCTATATAAGACTTGTGTATAATAGCACAAAACAACTGACTTGTCAAATATACAGATAATTTTTATCTATCCTGCATCCTTCTCCAATGGAAAAGATACTGTTGAGCAATACCTTCTGTACCTTTTGTGCATTCAGGCAACCCATTGGGATACATTTCTGACATAATCCTTTTTACCCATACATCAATAGGAAATGCATCAATTTTATGGAAACCATAAAGCAAGGTGCATTCTGCAACCTTTGCGCCAACACCTTTGATTTTCTGCAATTCCTCTCTACCAAATTCTATAGGACTTTCGTCAATTTTTTTAAAATCAATTTCACCACTTGCCACTTTTTGTGCTGCATCAATTATGTATTTTGCACGGAATCCTGCTCGTAATGGGGCTAGGTCTTCCACATTGAGCTTTGACAATTTTTCAGCAGAAGGAAAAGATTTTTTGCCGCTTTCACCATCACCGAATTCTTCGCAAAGGCGTTCAATGATTCCCTTGATTCGTGGAATGTTGTTGTTTTGTGAAATGATAAATGAACAAAGTGCCTCCCAAGGTTCTTGACGAAGAATTCTGATGCCATTGTATTCATTAACAGCAAGTTGGAGATGTTTATCGTCATAAGAAGATACGATTTTTTCGTAATCACAATCAAGGTCGAAGTATATTGTCCAAATATTTTTGAAGTCATCCTCTGTGCAGTTGTAAATTATAATTTCATTTTCAGTCTGTTCGATTTCTATGTACTTTCCATAAGCCACACCTTGCCAGATGTTGCCATTATTGGTCCAACGAAAAGCTTGACCACAGTCAAGACAAAGTGAAAGATTAAAGGTTTTAGGAGAGGGGATACGATAAATATTATTCATAATAAATTCCTTTGCAAAATGAACAAAAATAATTAAAAATTCTATCTAAAAACACTAATGTGAAATTGCACAAAAATTTTAGTTAAAAAGTGAATAGGGTATGCTCCATTCTGTATAAATTGTCAAGCATTTACAACAAATTGTATTTGACATTATTTTAACAAACTTTTTATTTGATTGTCGAAAAACAGGTGAAACCCTACTAAAATATATGAAATCAGGGTAAGTTATAAACATTTTCAACAGAGTTTTCAACAATTTAGTTGAAAAGTTCTTTATACTATTTGTATAATTTTCCGTGTAATAATTTTTGGTGAAAATCCCATATTGACAAATTTTTCTGTAAAATTGTGTACAAAATATAGCATAAATTTGACTAAAAAACCAAAGATAAAACCATAATATTAACAAAAATCTTGTGAGGATAAAATTATGGTAAAAGGTGTTAATCGTCAGGTGCTTGAAATTCACGAAACAGGTTGCGAATATTTTGAAAAAGCATTGTTTTTTGTCAAACCCGAATTCAGTGGGGAGAGTGAGAGTAAGTTGAAATCAAAAGCACTTAACTCTATCTTTAATTCTACCACTATTCCCAAAACAAGGCAACAGAAAATAAAAAGCCGAGCACTGTATTTTTTGGAAATAACAGCCTCGGCAGGAGTTGGTGCAATCTTGACAGCACTTTTTATAAAATAATTAACTCTTTTGGTGCATTGGTGAGATTTCTGCAACCATCGGCTGTGATGTATGCCATATCTTCAATTCGAACACCAAATTTTTCAGGGATATAAATTCCAGGTTCAACAGTTACGATGTTACCAACTTGTAAAATGCTGTCAGAAGCAGGAGACAGATTGGGGTATTCGTGAATTTCCACACCAACACCATGACCTGTTGAGTGGGTGAAATATTGTCCGTAACCTGCATCACGAATAACTGAACGAGCAAACTCGTCACCTGTTTTGCATGGAATACCTGCCTTTATGTTGTTAAGACAGTTTATCTGTGCATTAAGTACGGCATTATAAACATTTTTCATTTCGTCGGTAGCAAAACCAACGGCAATAGTACGGGTCATGTCACTGTGGTATCCATTGATAAGTGTACCAAAGTCCATAGTGATAAAATCGCCATTTTCGATTTTCTTGTTGCTTGGCACACCGTGTGGCATTGATGAATTCTTGCCACTTACTGCGATAGTTTCAAAGGAAAGACCTTCGCCACCATTACGAAGCATATAAAAATCAAGCTCAAGGGCGATTTCCTTTTCAGTAACACCAACTTTTATGAATTTAAGAATATGATTAAAAGCATCCTCGGCAATTCGTTGAGCCTTCACAATGCTTTCAACTTCACTTTCTGTTTTAATTGAACGTAAAGTATTGATAAGTGTATCAAGAGTTGTATCTGTTGATATACTGATGTTTTTAAGCACACCTTTAAGTGAGTTATATGTAGAAACTGTCATTCTTGTTGACTCAACAAGAAGATGCTTACATTTCATTTCACCTAAAATCTCTGCAATCTGTGGATAAGTTTTACCTAAAAGCATAACCTCACTATTGGTGATTTGCTTTTCGGCAGCTTCAATATATCTTCCGTCAGTAATAAAAACTGAACGGTCTGCTGAAACAAGTAAAAAACCATCAGAAGATTCGAAACCTGTAAAATACCTACGATTTTCAGGTGAAATTATCAAGGCACAATATCCGTTGCCTTTTTCTGCGATTAGTTTTTGTAAATTTTTAATCATAGTAACCATATCCATGTAATTTTTCAAATTCTTTAATGATTGGTATAGACTTGCGACGACGAATTGCATAATAAACAGGGAATCGTGTTTTTCCTTTTAAGGCATCAACAAGAATGGCAATAGCACCACAATCATTTGCAGCCATAACGTCGGCAAAAATCTGGTCACCAACCATAGCTAATTCATTTATTTTAACACCCATCATTTCGGCACCTTGTATAAGTGTGTGTGGCTTCGGTTTTTTTGCATTGGCGATATATGGAAGACCGAGAGCCTTTGAAACGATTTTTGGACGACGAGGCATAGCGTTTGAAATTATCATAACTTTAATACCTGACTCCTGTATTTCTTTAAGCCAAATGTCAAGTCCGTCAATGCAATTTGTTTTTCCATCATTACAGATTGTGTTGTCAATATCAAGGGCAACTGCTTTTGCACCCATTTTCTGCAAATCTTCAACTGTAATATCAAGAACAGATTTATATCTGTATTTTGGCATAGCTAAAACCATAAAATTCTCCTTTGAAATAATGAGTATTTCTGATAGTAAAAAAATAGTGGGCAATCCGTCAATGGATGCCCACTTGCGTTTTTAAAACATAGCTCCGCAAAGCGAAAGATTATTTAAACTTACGCTTACGTGCAGCCTCAGACTTCTTCTTTCTCTTTACAGAAGGCTTTTCGTAATGCTCTCTTTTGCGTACTTCCTGAATTACGCCGTCACGAGATGTCTGTCTCTTAAATCTTCTGAGAGCACTTTCCAAGGACTCGTTTTCTTTAACTTTTACCTGACTCATTAAAAATCCCTCCCTTTACATTGGGATACATTGTGTATTATACAACACCAAAAGTCAACTGTCAACAGTTAATTTTTTAAATTTTCTATATTTTTATATTTAAAAGGAGAAAACAACCATGCAAGTAAAACTGCAAAACGACTGCGTACTGGAAGTGGCAGAGGGAACTACCGTTTATGAGGCTGCTAAGGAAGCGGGACTGATCACAAGAGAAGTGATCGGCGCTGAGATCGACGGCAAGACCGTTGTCGCCATTGCCCAAGGCGCTTTCACAGACAGAAGAGCAATGACCACTCTCGTGCTTAACCGCAGAATTATAAAGGTAGCGGACGGCGCATTTGTCGGCTGTTCCTCGCTTCAGACTATCTACTATCCCGACGGTATCTACGAGATGAACAACGGGGCGCTCGACGAGTCCTCTTATACATCTCTTAAGCATATTTACGTAAATGCAACTCTCGCTCCCCGCTACGTCGGATGTGATACAGGCGCACTTTCCGTTAAACTTTCACGACTCCTCGCTTCCGAGGATCAGAACAGAATTATCCTCATAGAGTCCAATCTCCAATCCTGCTTCTGCCTTAAATGGTATATTGCCGAGAATTATACCCAGTCC
>CALEIS010000088.1 GCA_937877675.1 uncultured Clostridia bacterium
AAATTGGTTTGCTGATAAGTTCGTCAAGCTGTCTGTTAATCTGAGCAGCATCATGATAATGTGTAATTGCGAATCTTGTGTCTGCCATAATTTTTCTCCTCCATTTTTTAGAAGTAATTTTTATCTGGCCATAAGGACAGATTATGTTCACATACCATTATAACATTATTTTCCACACTGTCAACAATTTTTAGTAAAATACTTTACATTAAATAGTTAAAAAATATCTAAATAGCCTAAAACAGGTAATTTGTAGTTAAAAAACATCTATTTATTATTTTTGAAAAGAAAAAATCGTCATTTTATTGATTGTAACAAGCAATAAAAACGACGATTTTATGTGGGTTATAGAGATTTTTAGGATTAAAACAATAAAATAGTTAAAAATTATCTAAATAACTTTTTAACAAGATTTCCTGCATCTTTATTATTGAAATCGGTAGGAGAATTTTTGAAATTTTTAAGTGTTTCCCAACGATTTACATACTCATTTATTCTTTCTTCCGGAATGGAAATGTGTAAATCACATAATTCAAAAATAAGTTTTTCTACGGAGTTTTTATCGCTATTCATAGCAACCAAAACCTGCTTAAAAAGTGAGGAGTTTGCTTTTTTACATTCATTCAGATACTGTGGAATAAAAACTGCACAAGCAATTCCGTGGGGTACACCATAATCTTCTGTGAGAGCATAACCCATTCCGTGTGGGAATCCTGTACCACCTTTGTTAAGTGCAAAACCTGCATAGAGTGATGCAAAATAAAGAGTATCTCTTTCTTCCTGTGTAGGTAATTCCTTGGTTTCATTCATTTTCACAAGAAGGGAATAAATCATTTTAATTGAAATCAAAGCAAATTGCTCTGTCAAGAAATCTGCTCGTTTTGTGAACATTGATTCAATAGCGTGTGCCAATGCATCAAGTGCAGTTGAAACAGTTGTTCTGAATGGAACGGAATATGTGTATTTAGCATCTGCAAGAGCAACTTTTGCATAATAATTTTTACCGCTTACACTCTGTTTGCGACCATCCTTGCGAGTGAGAACAGAAACACCTGAAACCTCACTACCTGTGCCAGATGTTGTACCAATTACAATAAGTGGCAAGGGTTCGTATTCAACTTTATCCGTATAAATACCATCATCAACGATTTGTGGATTGGTAGCATATACACAAACTGCCTTTGAAGCATCAAGAGGTGAGCCACCACCAATACCGATTACAAAATCTGCAGAGAATTCTCTTGCAACCTTACCACCTTCATAGCAGGTAGTAGTCAGTGGGTTTTCTGTAATCTTGTCAAAAATAGTGTATTCAATATTAAGTTCATCAAGTATTGCAATAACATCGTCCAAAGCACCCGACTTTTTCGCAGAAGATGCACCAGTCACAATAAGACATCTTTTTCCGAATTGAGAAAATACACTTTTGTTATTCTGTAAAACATTGTTTCCACCAATAATATTTACAGGCATATAAAAACTAAAATCATAGGTCATAAATCTCACCCTTTCTTGGGAATATTTTATCATCCCTAAACCTTTATTGCAATATATTTTCCTATTGAAAAAAAGGTGAAAATATTGTAATATATAATAGTATGTTGTAAAAAGGTGGTGGCAAGGTGAAAATCAAGAAATATATTATTCCAATCCTTGCTACTATATTGGTTGCTTCTATATTTTTCATATCACTTTTTGGTGGCAAGCCAAAGGAAGCAACTGTGAGTGGTTTTGCCATGGGTAGTCCTGTAAATATTACTGTTTATGATATTAAAAATGGTGAGGATTATTGCAATCAAGCTCTTGATAGAATCAAATATATTGATAACAATTTTCTTTCACATACAATTTCTAACTCTGCTGTTTACAAATTAAATAATGGTGAAATGGTGGAAAACACTTGGTTTGCAGAGTATCTCAAAAAATGTGTTGAATTAGACCAAGCTTATAGTGGATTTACATTATTTAGTGGCGAATTTAAATCTTTATGGAAAATCGAAAATGGTGGATATGTGCCAAGTGATGATGAAATTGCACAGGTGCTTGAAAATCACAATGATTCTAAACTCATTTTTGATGATAAAAAAGTATCTTTGAATGGAAAAAATCTCGATTTAGGTGCTTTGGGAAAAGGTACTGCTTGTGACGAAGCAATCGGTGTTTTCAAGGAATTAGGTATAGAAAATGCCTTGGTTACAGTCGGTGGCACAGTTGGAATGATTGGCTCACCTGACGGTAAAAACAAGTTTAATGTTGGAATTCGTAATCCTTTTGGTAGTCAAAATGATTATTTTGCTGTTCTCAATGTGACGGATTGTTTTGTTTCAACATCAGGTGATTACGAAAAATATTTCGAGAAAGACGGAATAAGATATTCCCATATTTTTGATGCAAAAACTGCATCACCTGTCCAGAATGACCTTTCATCTGTAACAGTTGTGGCAAAGAATGGTATGATAAGCGATTTCCTTTCCACTCTTATTTATATTGAGGGTGTTGAAAATGGCTTTAAGATAGCAAAGGACTTTGATGCAGAAATAATTATCATTAAAAAGGATAAAACTGTTTTGGTTTCCAAAGGAATAAGTGAGAGTCTGACGGTTCAGGATAAGAATTTTTCAGTTTCGGTGATTGAATGAAAAAATTATTTACTAAAAAGGATTTTATAATTATTTTTGTAATTCTCATAATTGGTGTTGTAGGATTTTTTATAGTTAATAATGCCGAAAAAGGAAATACAGTTGTGATAAAGTCCAATGGTAAAATTGTTGAAACAATATCACTTTCGGAAAATGGTTATACAACCGAGGTAAATGGTGTAGTTGTTTGTATAGAAAACGAAAAGGTCTTTGTTAAGGAGTCATCCTGCAAAGACAAGGTTTGTGTTAATAGTGGTGAACTTTCAAAGGCTGGACAAAGTGCGATTTGTGCTCCCAATGGGGTTTCTGTTGAAATTAGTGGTAAGAGTGAAAACTTGCCCGATGCAATTACGGGGTGAGTGAATGAGAAAAGATAAAATCAAACGAATAACTCTCACAGCACTATTGACTTCCCTTGCAGTTGTACTTTCCTTTGTGGAAAGTCTGTTACCAACAGCATATTTTATGCCACCGGGAAGTAAATTGGGACTTTCAAATATTCCTGTAATGTTTTCGGCATCATCATTAAAGATTAGTGAAACATTGACCTTGGTTTTTGCAAAATCTGTATTTGTACTCATCACAAGAGGTGTTACTGCATTTTGTATGAGTCTTGCAGGTGGACTTTTAAGTGCATTATGTACTATGTTGATTTTCCGAAAGACAAAGAATTTCGGATTTTTGGGAATTGGAGTTTTGTCAGCGTTGTGCCATAATTTAGGTCAGTTGACAGTATCTTTTTTCATGGTAAAAACAAGTGCGATTATAGGTTATGCACCATTTTTACTGATAGCGTCTGTGGGAACAGGTATTTTAACAGGCATGATATTGCGTTTTGCAATGCCTTATTTCTCTAAATTGATTACTCTGAAGGAGATGGGAAAATGAAGCGAATAAAAGTAAAAGGACTGCTAAAAGCAGTTAAAAAAGGTCGTGGAGGAGTTAATATTGCTCACCATAAAAACACTGCAGAAATGCGTGTTGTGAGAATTCCTACACCACCATTTGTGCAAATTGCTATGACACAGGGTATAGGTGCACCTTGTGCCCCCGTTGTAAAAGTAGGGGATTATGTTAAGGTTGGTCAACTTATCGGTGATAGTGATGCTTATATCAGCGCACCAATTTATGCATCTGTTTCAGGTACAGTTACAGAGATTAAGGATATTAAACTTTCAACAGGTGTTACTACAAAGGCAGTTGTAATTGAAAGTGATGGACTTATGGCAGAAGAGGATTTCACACCACCAGTTGTGACAGATGCAAAGAGTCTTGTTGCAGCCGTGCGTAAATCAGGTCTTGTAGGTCTTGGTGGTGCAGGTTTCCCTGCTCATGTTAAGCTTAACCTTCCACAAGAGGCAAAAATTGATACTCTTGTTATCAATGCTGCTGAATGTGAACCTTATATTACAGTTGACTATCGTGAATGTATTGAAAATAGCGAGAACATTATGTATGGCGTTGAGGCAGTAAGTAAATACCTCAACATTGACAATGTTGTAATCGCAGTTGAGGATAATAAACCTATTGCACTTCAGATTCTTAAAGAAATTGCAAACAGTACAAATAGCGATAAGGTTAAGGTTATGTCACTTAAATCACGTTATCCTCAGGGTGCAGAAAAAATGATTATTCAATCTGCAACAGGTAGAAAGATGCCTCCGGGAAAATTGCCATCTGACGTTGGTTGTGTGGTAATGAATGTTGCTAGTATCGCATTTGTTGGTCGTTTTGTTGCAACTGGTAAACCACTTGTAAGCCGTAGCATGACTATTGACGGCTCAGCAATTAAAAATCCTAAAAATGTTCGTGTCCCAATCGGCACAATGATGGATTACATAGTTGATTACTGTGGTGGTTTCGTAGAAGAGCCTGAAAAAATCGTTTGTGGTGGACCTATGATGGGTGCTGCAATTACAAATATCAATTATCCAATTCTTAAAGGAAATAACGCTCTTCTTGCTTTCAAGAAGGGAGATTTGAGCGTTAAAAAGGAAACAGATTGTATCCGTTGTGGTCGTTGTGCTGCAGCATGTCCATTGAATCTTGTTCCAACTAATATTGAAAAGTTCACAAAAATTGGTGATATTGATAAACTTAAACACTCAGGAGCAATGGTATGTATGGAATGTGGTTCATGTGCATATTCTTGTCCTGCAGGTAAGCCTTTGGTACAGCATATGCGACTTGCAAAGGCAGCAATCAGAGAAAAGGAGGCAAAGAAATGAGTGAGATAACTAAAAAACTTGTTGTTAGTGCGTCACCGCACTTCCGTTCAAAGACAACAACCACATCAATTATGCTTGATGTTATAATCGCAATGCTTCCTGCTCTTGTGGCATCAGTAATTCTGTTTGGTATCAATTCACTTATCCTTACTGTAATTTCAGTTGTTTCCTGTGTTGTTTTTGAATATCTTTCAAGAAAAGTTATGAAACGACACAATACAATAGGCGATTTAAGTGCCGTTGTAACAGGTATGCTTTTAGCATTTAACCTTCCATCAACAATGCCATATTGGATGGTTATTGTAGGTGCATTCTTTGCTATCGTAGTTGCAAAGCAATTCTTTGGTGGAATTGGTAATAACTTTGTTAATCCTGCTTTAATCGGACGAATTGTGCTTATGGCGTCATATCCATCTCAAATCGGCAATTTTGTTGCACCATTCTCTCATAAAGGTGGGGTTGATGCTGTGACAACAGCAACACCACTTGCACAGATGACAAATGTTTATTCAGCAGAAAATATCGGCACTGCAGTTGATGGTGCAGGACTTCCATCTCTTCTTAATATGTTCCTTGGTGTAAAAGGTGGATGCCTTGGTGAAGTTTGTATTGTTGCTTTGGTAGTGGGATTCCTTTATTTGGTAATCCGTAAAGTAATCTCACCTGTAATTCCACTTGTATATGTTGGTACTGTTGCTGTGGCAATGCTTATTGCAGGTAAGGGTGACTTGAGCTTTGTGGCATATCAGGTAATGGCAGGTGGACTTGTACTTGGCGCAGTATTTATGGCAACTGATTATACAACTTCTCCTGTTTCATTTAAAGGTAAGATTATTTACGCAATTGGATGCGGAATTCTTACATCACTTATTCGTATCTTTGGTTCATTACCAGAAGGTGTTTCCTTCTCAATTATTATTATGAATATTCTTGTTCCTCATATCGAACATCTCACAACAGCAAGACCATTTGGTGAGATTAAGGAAAAGAAGAAAAAGAAGGAGGCTTGAGTTTTATGAAGAAGTTTAATGCAAAAGAAATTCTTATACCAACAGTTTCCCTCTTTATCATCTGTTCAATTGTTACACTTTTGTTGGCGGTGACAAATTCCGTTACAGCGCCAAAGATTGCAGAATTACAGATTGAAACAGAAAATAAAACTAAAGCCGCAGTACTTTCTGAAGCAGCAAGTTTCTCGGAATCAAAAACAGTAGCTTACAATGGTTCAGAATATACATATTACGAAGGCTATGACAATGATAAAAATATCGTAGGGTATGTATTTACAACATCTGCAAAGGGTTATGGTGGAGACATTATCACTATGGTTGGTGTTAAGGCTGACGGTACTGTTGCAGGAATGGACTTTCTCTCTATTTCAGAAACTGCAGGTCTTGGTATGAATGCAGATACAGATGATTTTAAAAATCAGTTTGTTGGTAAGAGTGGAGAAATTAGTGTTAATAAAAACACATCAAGTGATACTGAAATTCAAGCCCTTACAGGTGCAACAATTACATCAAAAGCAGTTACAGAAGCAGTAAATACTGCATTGAAACTCTTTGAGGAGGTGAATGGCTAATGGCAGAAAAACGTTCTATTGTAAAAGAATTTTCTAAAGGACTTGTTAAAGAAAATCCTGTTTTAAGACTTGTTCTTGGTACTTGCCCGACATTGGCTGTTTCAACTTCTGTTGAAAGTGCTCTCGGTATGGGTCTTGCAGCATCCGTTGTTCTTGTATGCTCAAATATTGTTATTTCTGCATTAAGAAAGGTCATTCCTTCAAAGGTTCGTATTCCTGCTTATGTTGTTATTATTGCAGGTTTCGTTACTTTGGTACAGATGCTTGTTAAGGCTTTCTTGCCACAGATTGACGAGATGTTAGGTGTTTATCTTCCGCTTATCGTTGTTAACTGTATTATTTTAGGTCGAGCAGAAGCATTTGCAAGTAAGAATTCAGTGGTTTATTCTGCTGTTGATGGCTTGGGTATGGGTGTTGGATTTACTGCGGCACTTTTACTTATGGGTGGTATCCGTGAACTCATTGGTGCAGGTTCAATCGCAGGATTTACAGTGCTTCCTGAAGCAATTCCTCCAATGACGATTTTCGTGTTGGCTCCTGGTGGATTCTTCGTGTTCGGTATTTTGATTGCTCTTGCAAACAAGGTTGCAGAGAGCAAAGGTAAACCAAAGGCAGAGCTCAAAGGCTGTTCTGCTTGTCCAATGGCTTCTTCTTGTACATTGGTAGGCTCAAATGATGCTTGTAAGGAGGAAACAAAATGACTGATATGATTAAAGTATTTTTAACAATTCTCCTTACAGGAATTTTAACAGATAACTACATCCTTTCAAAATTCTTAGGTATCTGCCCATTCCTTGGTGTTTCTAAAAAGGTTAATACTGCAGTAGGTATGAGTGCAGCGGTTATCTTCGTTATGGTACTTGCAACTGCGGTGACATTCCCTATAAATACTGTGCTTGTAAAGAATGATTTGGAATATTTACAGACAATTGTGTTCATCCTTGTAATTGCAGCCCTTGTTCAGCTTGTTGAGATTATTCTTAAAAAGTATATGGTTGCACTTTACAACTCTTTGGGAATTTATCTTCCACTTATTACAACTAACTGTGCCGTATTGGGTGTAGTTCTTCTTAATATCGAAAAGAATTATACTTTTGCACAATCAATTGTTTCTTCACTCGGTGCAGGTTTAGGCTTTATGGTTGCAATGATTATGTTTGCAGGTGTTCGTGAAAGACTTGAGGGTGCTGACATTCCTAAGAGTTTACAGGGTCTGCCAATCACCCTTGTTTCAGCATCTCTTGTGGCTATGTCTTTCTTAGGCTTCACAGGACTTGTAGAAGGTATTTTCGGTTAAGGAGGGGAATAAGATGAATGTTTTAATTGCAGTTCTTATAGTTGCAGGAATCGGTCTTGTTCTCGGTCTTGGCCTTGCTGTTGCATCAATTGTGTTTGCTGTGCCAAAGGATGAAAAGGCAGAAGCAATTCGTGAATGTTTACCAGGTGCTAACTGTGGTGCTTGTGGCTTCTCAGGTTGCGATGGCTATGCAGCAGCACTTTCAAAGGGTGACACAGATAACACTGCACTTTGTTCCCCTGGTGGAAATGCAGTTTCTGCAGATATTGCAGGAATTCTTGGAGTGGCAGCAGGTGAGGTTATGCCTGAGGCGGCTGTCGTGCTTTGTATGGGTCATAATAAAAATGCAAAGCTTAAATATGAGTATCAAGGTGTTTCAAGTTGTAGAATGGCTACACAACTTTATTCAGGACCAAAGGAATGCTCATATGGTTGTTTAGGTCTTGGCGACTGTGTTGCTGCTTGTCCTTACAATGCAATTCATATTTGCGACGGTGTTGCAAGAATTAATCCTGTTGAATGTCGTGCGTGTAAAATGTGTGTTAAGACTTGTCCAAAGGGTCTTATCGAAATGATGCCACTTCATCGTGTTACAGCTGCGGTACTTTGTAAGAATCATAATAAGGGTGCTGTTACAAGAAAAGAATGTACAGCAGGATGTATAGGCTGTATGAAATGTGTTAAGGCTTGTGAATACGACGCAGTTAAGGTTGAAAATTTTGTTGCCCATGTTGATTATGATAAATGTATCGGATGTGGAAAATGTCACGAGGTTTGCCCTGTGGGTGTAATCGACCTTGTTGATATGAAAAAAGTATAAACTAAATTATAAAATCCCTGTCAGACATTTCTGATGGGGATTATTTTTATAAATATAAGCAAAAAAAGATGACTGCCAATTTCTTGACAGCCATCTTTCTTTATGAGAAAAATTATTATGAAAAACTATTTGAGCGACTTGCCGATTGCAAGTCTATATATTAAAAATTTCTGTGTAGCGGGAAAAAATAGGGATTGGTGTTATACTTTATGAAAAAGGAAAGGGAAAATTTGTTGGGGATTGGGAAAAACCCACCACACAGAAATATTAAACAAACTAAAGGAAAAATCTTGTTCAGCTTTATGCTGCGAAGCCAAGTAACTGAACAACCTTGAGAAGTGACTTGATTGAGAACTCTTCGTGAATTAACTCAACAGCAAGTTTCATCTGCTCGTTTTCGGCGTTATACACTCTACCGCCTCCTTTATTCTGTTGTGGCTATATAATAACAGATAAAAAACAAAAAGTCAAGTGTTTTTGCACAATAAAAATATATAATATTTGTGCAATATGCACAAAGAGTATAAAAACATAAATGTTTGCAGAGTGTGTAATAATGATTTAGTCAAATTTTAAGTTTTTGTGTAATTTGTACAAAGAAAAGGTAATTATATGTAAAAATAAACCAAAACAAGAAGATAATCTCATAAAAAAGCTTAAAAAGTTTGTGCAAATTTTTTAAAAAATTATTTTTAAATATAAAAAAAGAGGTTGATTTCTCAACCTCAAATTTTTTTAATTATATTATTTTACTTGTTCATTTTCCATTTCAGCACGTTTCTGAAGAAGTGCTTCGTGGAAATCTTCCTTTGTCTTGCCTGTGAGTTTATAGAAGAAGAAAGGAACACCTGCAAGGAACATCATAATACCGTGCATAATTGTGTAGAAGAACAAGAGTGTAACCTTTGTATCAAGGCTCTGTACTGGGGTTGGCACAAGGTCAGTTGGCTGGATATAACCGATAATTGAACCATCACCATAGAGAATAAGTGGAGCAACTGTACTTGCGATTGTACCACTGATAAGTGTACCGATACCGATAACAAATGGGAATGATGCGTCAAGACGTTTACCTGTTTTAAGTTCAATTGTTTCAAGAACGTCTGCCTGGAACATAGAAGGAAGAAGGTTAGATGCACCAAATTGTAAACCGATAAGGAACAAGAAGATAATAAATACAACCTGTAAAAGACCTTTTCCAGTTGTGAAATAGAGATAACCAATACCAAATGCTGCACAGTTTGCAATAAGTGAATAAATACCACTTGCGATATAAAGTTGTCTTGCATCAAACTTCTTCAAAAGGAAGTTAATTACGAGCATACCAACTGCTGTACCGATACCAACAGGAAGAACAAAGAGGATTTTCTTTGAAATATCACCAAGAACTGCTGCTGCGATGAATGCTTCCATATATGTAGCAATACCACGGAAACTCTTTAAGAATTCAGAAAAGATAATTGTCCAAGCATATTTGTTTGTAACAATATCCTTGAAGCCTAAGAGAGGATTTTTCTTTTCTGCGGTATAAACAGTTCTTTCACGAACCATTTTCATACCAAAT
This sequence comes from uncultured Clostridia bacterium, assembly GCA_937877675.1. GTDB lineage: Bacteria > Bacillota > Clostridia > Oscillospirales > Acutalibacteraceae > Fimenecus. Next base: position 10,131 of record CALEIS010000088.1, read on the forward strand.
AAAACTGTAATAATACCAACAACACTGCAAAGAGCTGCAGAGATTATGTACTGTAAACCTTCAACGCTACGGATGCTTGTTCCTGTAACAGCTTCAATAAGTGCAGTATTATCCTTGTTCCAGATAAGACCGATAACAAGAACGATAACAACAGGTGCAGAGTTACCAACAGCAGATGAAATTGAACGGAATGAAAGAACCTGGTCACGTTCTTTAAGGTTTGGTGTCATAACATTGGCAACCATATTGATAGAATTACCGAATGTACAGAAAACAGACCAAAGAACCGCAATAGTAACAATATAGATGAAAAGAATTGTGCCAGAAAGACCAGCAGGTGCCCAGAAAGAGAGCATCATAACTATTGCCATAGGTACAGCAACCAACATGGCAATTGGTCTGAATTTACCACCCTTGCCCATTCTTCTACCGTCAATATACATAACGATAAAGAAGTTAAGTACAAATGGAATAATGCTTGTTAACAAGTTGAAAAGTGATGTTTGTTCTTCAGGTAAACGAAGAACATTGACGAGATAAGCGTTTCTGTTACCGCCAACCATACCAGTCATAGTTGTGTAAAAGAAAACACCCATAAGGTACATAATGAATTCGCCTTTACCAACATGCTTTTGCTCATTTTGAGCTTGAATAGCTTTTGTGTTGCTCATAAAACCCTTCCTTTATTATAAAGATAGGTTATTATAACATATATAATGAAAATAAAAAAGACTGCTAATTTCACGAAAAAATCAACAGTCCGTTGTGTATAATTACTATTTTATTTGAGCCTTGCAACAAGTCGATGAATTGGTAGTCCCATATCCACGAATTTCTGCTCATACTCTGTAACGATATTTCCCTCAAAATCACTCTTATGTAAATCAAGGGAAATTTCAGAAAGAACAAATCCATTTTGTGAAAAACTTTCAAGGGAATATTCAAAGAATCCCTGACTATCAGTTTTCTGTGCAATAAAGCCATCGTCAACAAGTAACTTTTTATAAATATCTAAAAACAATTTGCTTGTAAGTCTGTGACTTTCGTGACGAGATTTTGGAAATGGTGTACTGAAATTAAGATAGATTTCACAGATAGTCTTTTCTTTAATAAAAAGTGGAAGATACTCTGCTTTCATTTCAAGGAAACGGATATTTTCTATTCCCTCATTTTTAACTCTTTCACAAGCCTCGACCAAAACAGTTGGCACACATTCAATGGCAAGGATGTTTTTGTCAGGGTTGCGTTTTGCATATTCACAGGCAAATTGCCCTTTGCCACAACCGATTTCCATTACTATGGGAGCTTCTCTTCCAAAGATTTCTTCTAGATTAAAAAACTTTTCGTTTTCATCATCTGTACGGAAATCGAAAGATTCCAATGTATAAGGAATACGTAAGTCGCTGCAATTTTCACGTCTTGATGTAAGATTTCTAATTTTTCTTGGTCTCATAGTGTTTATACCTTAATAAATAAAATTGATGTTGATAAAAGTAATTGTGCAAGGAAATAAGCATACAAACTAACTGTTTTAATTGTCTTGTTACCCTTACCACTACCTAAAAGTCTAATTCCCAAAGTAAGGTCGGAAATAAAGAAGAAGATTGCACCCACAAGGAGAATAAGCATACCGATAAGTCCATTTTCTGCTCCTGATGTGAAATATGTAACACCAAAAGCACAGGATTTAATGAGCATTACCATAAGGAATGCACTGTATATGTACAAAGCAATTTGCATAAACAGGTTTTTATATTCAAATTTGAATACAGGTTTAAGCATAAGTGCAAATGCCACAAAAAGAACAAAGAAAGCTATAATTTCAGGAATTACAAAGAATTTATAGTTTGTTGTTAAAGATGCAGTTGCTTTTACGAAAGCAGTTACATAGAAAATATGTCCTACTAAAAATCCCGCAGCACCGATATAAACCACGGACATTCGTGGATTTCCCGGTGGGTGAGGAATGTGCATAAACAAGTCACCAAACCACCCTAAAAGCAATCCAACAATCATTAAATTCGCATATTCTGAGTGGTTGTTTGTAAGAAACATTCCGATAATTCCAATTCCCACAAAAGCTGTTGCTGCAACCATCTTACATGAAAGAGATTTCTTTGATGGCTCAGGCCAATATGCCTTGTCATATAATGGAACAAAAATGAAAAACAGAATATAACATATCCCTAATAAAACTTTCAATCCCATAATCAACCCTTATTTCTCTTTTCTTAATAATGTTCCTGCAGGGAACACCAAATCACTCTTTATTTTTACTGTCATCATTGGATGTGGTGCAGATTCAATCTCGTTATCATCCTTATCGAGAAGCTGTTCTGCTGTGAATACCACTGGCTCTGTTGATGGTTGAAGAGCATCAAGCACATCACCCTTTGAGAATTTATTTCTCTGCTCAGCAATAATGTAACCATCACGGCAATCCTTAACTTCTGCCATTACATCATAGTGACGCTTATATCCACCTTCAAAACTGATGTTTGCATCTTCGTTAGGTGCATTAAAGTAAAAGCCTGTACAATAGTCACGGTAACTTACCTTGTAAACCTCATCAATTGCCCATTGTGGTGCTTTGAAATCATCTGATGGATTTTTAAGATATGCGTCAATAGCAACACGATAAGCATTTGTGATGACTGCTGCATAGTATGCAGATTTTGCTCTGCCTTCGATTTTGAAGCTTGAAATACCTGCCTTAACCATTTCAGGAATATGCTCAATCATGCACATATCCTTTGAGTTAAGAATGTAAGTACCTTCCTTGCTATCCTGAATAGGGAAATACATGCCGTCACGCTTAACTTCCATAATAGCATATTCCCAACGACAAGGTTGAGCACATTCACCACGGTTTGCATCACGATTAACAAGGTAGTTTGAAAGCAAACATCTGCCTGAGAATGAAACACACATAGCACCGTGAACAAAACATTCGATTTCAAGGTCTTTTGGCACCTTTGCTCTGATTTCAGCAATTTCTGTTATGGACAATTCACGAGCAGTAACAACACGGGAAGCACCCATATTGTAAAACTCATTTGCAGTAACATAGTTAACAATACCTGCTTGAGTTGAAATGTGAACAGGTACATTAGGTGCATATTTTTTACAAAGTGAAAGCACACCAATATCTGCAACGATAAAAGCGTCAACACCAATGTCAGCCCATCTTTCAAGATAAGATGGTAACTTTAAAATCTCATCATTTCTCGCAAGAGTGTTACAAGTAAGATACACTTTAACACCCTTTGCATGACAAAGGTCAACTGCTTCTTTTAATTGTTCAAAATTAAAATTCTGTGGTGCTGCTCTCATTCCAAAAGCATCACCGCCAAGATAAACTGCATCGGCACCGTACATTAAAGCGGCTTCCAGTCGCTCACGGTCACCGGCAGGGGATAATAATTCAGGTATAATCATTCTATTAATTTTCTCCATTTACTTTGTTTACTGTTGCACCATTAGCGTTGTGCTGTTCAAGTGTTTCTGCAAGATAAATCTTTCCGTTTTTATCGTGTCGGAAGTATTTGTTCTTTGTTGTTGGTGGGTAGAGTGCTGCTTCAATGGATGCTTTACCAGGATTGCAGATTGCACCCACAGGAAGACCTGTACACTCGTAAGTCCAATATTTTGATACGTATTTATCACGTTCAGATTCAACATGAACACGGTTGTAGATATTTTTTTCGATATAATCCCATGTTGAGTCACATTCAAGAGCTGGTAATTCCCACGCATAGGTAGTAAGTCGGTTGTGAAGAACGGATGAAATCTGCTGGAATTGTTCTTTACTGTTACCTTCCTTTTCTATAATAGAAGCAAGAGTTATAACTTCGTCCATAGTCATACCCAAACTTTCTGCTTGTTTTGAGTACTCTTCCGTCCAAACAGACTGGAATTTATTAAGGAATTGTCTGATAACATTTGCAGGGTCGGAGCCTTGTTCAAATTCATATGTGGCAGGATACATATATCCTTCTAAGACATGATAACGGTCCTTTTTGTTGCCAAGTTGCTTAACAAAGGAATATTCCTCAGAAAAATCAATGGTATCGAGAACCTTGTAAAGGGAAGAAGCAGAGCATACCTTGTTTTTTTCCAGACGGGCAAAAATCTGGTCGATTGTGAAACCTTCAGGTACAACAACTTCAATCAATCTTCCTCGTTTAATAGTTGTTTTGAAACGGAGAAGCATTTTTTCTACACCCATATCAGGAGAGAGGGTATAAACACCGGGTAAATAGCCCTTATCTGTTATTCCCATCACTTGTGAGAAAACATAGCAGAAGGTTTTGTTTTTAATTAATCCGGCATCGTCAAGAATTTCAATGGCTCCTTTTGTGTCCACACCATTAGGTAAAACAACTTCAATTTCTTCATATTCACGGTTGATTGCTAAAACGTCATTCAAACAACTTAAACTGATAAAAGAAATGATTGTTGCGATTGCTATACAAATTCCAAAAATAGCAAGTCCCTTTGCACGTGCCTTAAAGAAGTTTATAAGTGCAAGTTTGAAAGCGTTAGAGTCGAATTGTATTTTTCCATTTTTCTTAACAAAGATTTTTGTTTTAGACTTCTTTTTAGATTTTTTTGTTGGAGCTTTTTTAGTAGTGCTCTTTGATGTATTTCTGTTTGTACTCATATTATCTTCTTTCGCAACCTGTTCATTCTTTTGCTTTCTTGTTTTATCAAGAAAATTACTTTCATTGAGGCTGGGGTCCTCACCATATTCGTTAGGGTTAAAACGGATGTTAACATTAAAACGACCACCACGACGAGGTAACTCACTGTGACCATTGGATGCCCCGTAGTGAGTGCTACTTGTGTTTTGTCTTGTTGGAGTGGAACGACTTGGAGAAGATTTAAAAGCGTTTGAGAGGTCATCTTCAAAAGATGGTTCTACCTTTCTGGTGTTAGGTTGATTTCCTGTATTTCTATTGGTAGGAACATATCTTTGAACAGGAGTTTGAGGCTCTCTTTGTTGATAAGATGGCTTTTCTTCTGGCTTGTTTGTAAGTGCATCGCCTGAATATTCGGCTAAAAGGTCATCATAACTGTTGCTTGAAAAACCGTCCTGAAATTTATTCATAGGATTACCTCCTTTAGAATGTTTTGTGTTACTAGAATATTTATCTTAATATCAAATTTATCGGTGGGTAAGGTGTCACTTAGTAATTCATCATAACAAGGACAAATACTTGCACCGCTAAAATTATTTAAAAATCTGTCGTAATAGCCTTTGCCATATCCAATTCTGTAACCGAATTTATCAACGGAAAGGCAAGGCACGATAACAATATCGTTTTCACCTGGTTTGTAGTCTTTGCAATAAGATTTTGGTTCAAGAATGTTATACATTCCATACTCTAAATCCTTTGGTGAGTTGACCTCTTTGAATTCCATTTTACCTGAATTGTCAATGCAAATTGGATAAAAAACTTTTTTATCATCAATTCTGCAACATTCCACAATGAAACTGGTGTCAAATTCATCTTGTGTAGATGCAAAAACCAAAACTTGAGTAGCTTTTTTATAAAAATCAGACTCAATAATTTGTTTGCTGATTTCTTTATCGTATATTACTTTTTTATCTTTGGATATTTCCCTACGCTTTTTAGAAAGCAGTTTGCGAGTTTCTTTTTTATCCATTATATATCTGTAATGATGCACGGATTTTCTTTACTTCAAGTGGGTTTGTGAGCATTTCTGCAATCTGCAAACCGAATTCAATGGCACTACCCATGCCTTTTGCAGTGATAAAGTTTCCATCTTTTACAACGAAATCTTTTGAAATCTCTGCACCAAAAAGTTCTTCTTCAAAACCTGGGAAGCAAGTTGCCTTTTTACCGTCAAGAAGACCCTTGTGGCCTAAAATTGATGGTGCTGCACAGATTGCACAAACAAGTTTATCGTTTTGTATTGCCCAATCAATAGCCTTTTGAACAACTGGACTTTTTTCAAGATTTAATGTGCCAGGCATACCACCAGGAAGGACGATAGCCTCAACCTTATCATCAAGAATCAAATTCTTTTCAGGAATATCACAAGCAACTGGAATCTGATGTGAGCCAATTACAAAATCTTCACCCACACCAACTGTAAGTACATCTAATTCTGCACGACGAAGCACATCCACTACTGCTAATGCTTCGACTTCTTCAAATCCTGGTGCTAAAAATACATAAATCATAATGTCACTCCAATGTAATACCTATATAACAGTTTAAGTTTCTTATTTCTTCATTTTCTGTTTTAATCATAGATGGGGTGTAGTCTTGTCCGAAATCTAGGTCACCCTTGATTACAACATTTTCTTTTCTGTAATTTTCGGGGATAGAGTTCAATTCACCCTTTGCATTTCTTATAATTGTTTCTTCATCATCAAAAACAAGTCCGAAATCAGTAATTTCCCCACCATAAACAATGCAAGAATTTTTCCAAAAGTCAATTATTGATTTTTGGAAAACTAACTCATATTGATAATTCAACTTTTCTTTGATTTCAGGTGTTGTGTCATCAAAAGTATGAGTTCTTGCAATTCCGAACTTTTCAAATCCACATTTTGAGTAATAATCAAAAAGAGATTCTTCAGCAGGGACTAAAAAGAGAAAATCTAAATCATTTTCTTTGCAATAATCATAGGAAAAATCGAGCAATTCTCTCATATAGCCTTTTCCACGATGTGAATATTTTGTCATGGCGCAATAAACACATTTTCCTTTATAATTACCAATGCTACAAGGTAAAAGGAAAAGGGAAGATGCGATTTCACCGTCAATTTTTATAACGGGTGTAATGACATCCTTGAAAACATTGTGGAAGAAATACTCTATAACCTGACTATCTTCTAAAAATGTCATCTGCCAAAGAGAAGAAAGTTCTTTTTTATCATTTACACTTGCAAATTCAATCATAATTATCCTTTGTGTATTGCCGAATACTTTATAACTAATCTGTGTGGCTGGTAGGAAAGTTTTGCTCTGCGAAGTCCCTCACTACCAGTATCTTCTTCACGATTTATAAATTCATATCTGTCTTGCAACTGTCGTGCAAACTCTCGATTTATCATCTGATAAGCACCACGAATATTGCCATAAGCCTTTTCAACGTGAGTACAGAATGTGTTGTCATTTAATCTCTCACCAAAAGTAAAAGCAACGATTTCACCCTGAATTGTAAGGACTCCACCCTCAAAACCAACATCAAAATAATTGTTCAAAGCCTTTTTGATTGCCTTGTTTTCATCGCTGATTTCTTCAGGATTTTTCTGCTTGTTAAGTCCTTCCCAATGGTCGTTGAGAAGTAAGCATTGATGAATATTGTCCTTATTTATAGGTTCATATTTCCAATCAAAAGTCTTTTCAAAATATGAAATGTGATTTTTCTTGCTGTGGTATTTTCTACCAACAAGATTTGCCAAATCTTCAGATTTATAAAGATAATCGAAAAAGTCCCTTGTTTCATGAATATCAAACTGATTTGGGAAAAGATAGTTTAACTCGTCTTTATCCTTTTCGGTAAGTCCAAAAAATTCTAAATTAACATTTAAGGACTTTGCAAATTCAATGAGTTTTGAAATAGTAGCCTTTTTGTCACCGTTACCGATTGGATAGCAGAAAATAGGCTCGTCCGTAAAGTCGGCAGAAACAAAAATTCCATTATCGTTATAAATTTTGTTGTCATAGATATCCGACCACATATAAATATTGCCAAAACAATATTCGCAACAGTCGGTCTGTCCTTCAAGAAAGGCTTTTTCGACCCATTCTTTGTCAGCAAGTGTAGGTGAATGGAAATCCATTAAATAATCTCCTTAACAATATCGTAGATTGTGTTTCCGATTTCTTCAATTGATAAAGGCTGGTCACCTTCGAAACATTTAACTACATTCCAGTTAAAACGATTTGCAGTATAAAGTGCTGCTTCACGGCAAGATTTGAGATATCCAACATTTGCCTCGTGAACATCTTTTTTAGTTTCCTCACCGTTATATCTTTTTGACATAAGACGTTGAGAAATATCAACATCCATATCAAGGTAAATAACTGCATCGGGCTTTGGAATTTCCATCATTTCGTATTCTGTATGGAAAAGCCAATCAAGATACTTGTCCCATTCTTCCTTTGGAAGTTTAACAGTCTGATGCACAGCATTTGATGTTGTGTAACGGTCGGCAAGAATAAGTGTACCGTTGTTATAGTCGTCACCCCAGATATTCTTGTAACTTGCATATCTGTCAACTGCATAGAAAAGTGATGCAGAATAAATGTTAACATCTGCAGGGTTGCTACCGAATTCACCATTTAAATACATCTTAACAAGTGTACTTGATTTGTTGTCATAGTCAGGAAGTTTAATCTGACGAAGTTCAATATTGTTATCAACAAGTTTTTGCTTTAAGAGTTCAACCTGAGTGGATTTTCCGCTTCCGTCAAGTCCCTCAATTACAATCATTTTCTTTTTCATTTAAAAATCCTCATTATTTGCCTAATTATACAGAATATATTATAACAAATAATTCCTAATAATACAATATTAAATAAAAAATTAAAACATAAAGTTGAGTGAAAATTTATACTTCGCCTATAAAATTGAATTTATCGAACACATTGTTGTAGGGGTCGGGTGTCCGGTGGACAACTCTGCGAAGTAGAAGCACTGTCTGAGGGGTGTGAAATAACCCAACAAACTTCCAATTTGTTGGGTTGATTTTTATGCCTTATGCAAAATTTACAATAACAAAGGCTTTTCTTTGTGCAAAACAACGATAAATGTGAACTTTTTTTAAAAAACGTTACAAATACAATATTTTGTGGTATAATGTGACCAACAATGACTAATTATGTGTTATTGTCTTTAAAATCAGTTGTTTTTTTAGAATAATTTATAAAGGAAAAGGTGCATATTGTGATTGAATTTAAACATGTTTCAAAAACATATGATAATGGTACCAATGCACTCCGTGATGTATCAATTACCATTAATGACGGTGAATTTGTATTCATTGTTGGTTCATCAGGTGCAGGTAAAAGTACATTTCTTAAAATAATTATGCGTGAACAAGTGCCAAATTCAGGTACTGTTTTAATCAATGGTTTTAACCTTAATAAGATGAAGAAAAGAGATATTCCAAAGTTCAGAAGAACAATGGGTATCGTTTTCCAGGATTTCCGTCTTATTCCTAATATGACAGTTTATGATAATGTTGCGTTTGCTATGCGTGTTATCGGCGCAAAGGAAAAGGAAATCCGAAAGAGAGTTCCTTATGTGTTGAGCCTTGTTGGTCTTACATCAAAGGCTAGACAGTTACCTACACAACTTTCAGGTGGTGAACAGCAAAGAGTTGCTCTTGCTCGTGCACTTGTTAATAATGCGGGTATTATTATTGCCGACGAACCAACAGGTAATATCGACCCTGAAATGTCATATGAAATTGTTGATTTGCTTAACCATATCAACGCAAATGGTACAACAGTTGTAATGGTTACTCACGAGCATGAACTTGTTCGTCGTTTTAACCATCGTGTAATTACAATTAACCAAGGTCAAGTTATTTCTGATACTGCAGAAAGAGTTTATGATAGTTACATAGCACCAGCAGAAGCACCGGTTGTTTATGAAACACAGGCAGAACTTAAACAGGCTATTGAAGAAGAACTTGAACAGGATGTAAATCAGCTTCGTGACGAAGTGATTGTATCTCTTCTTGAACTTGATGAAGAGAATAATACTTCACCATCCTTCTATCATCAACCAAATAGTGACGTTGACCTTGAAGAGTTTATGAAAACTTATGGTATTGAGGATGACGTAACTGTAAAAGTGGATGAATCAGTAAACGGAGGTGATGTTCAATGAAGGGGTCAAGCTTAGGTTATCTTACAAAAGAAGGCTTCCGTAATGTATGGGTAAACAGACTCATGTCATTGGCATCAATTACTGTTTTGATGGCATGTCTTGTTATTATCGGTCTTGGTACAATGCTTTTCTTTAATATCAACTCATTACTTGATAACATTGAAAGTCAAAATGTTATTATGGTTTATATTAAAGATGGTACAGAAGATAAAGAAATCAACAAAATGGGTCGTAAAATTGAAGATATGACAAATGTTCAAAATTGTACATTTGTTTCTAAGGAAGAAGCATTTGAAGCACAGAAGAAATCAATGGGTGCGGATGCTGCACTTCTTGCCGATATGGAAAATCCGTTACCAGATGCCTATAAGGTTACGGTAAAGGATATGGAAAGCTTTGATAGTACGGTCAGCGAACTTCGTGGTATGAATAATGTTGATACAGTCAGAGAAAACAGCGACGTTGCAGATAAACTCGTTAATATTCGCTATGCGGTAACAATTGTTATTGCCGGTATGGTTATTCTTCTCTTTATCGTTTCATTGTTTATTATTGCTAATACAATACGAATCACAATGTTCTCTCGTAAACTTGAAATCAGCATTATGAAGGCTGTTGGTGCAACAAATTGGTTTGTGCGTTGGCCATTCATGGTTGAGGGTGTCGTTATCGGTATTATTTCAAGTTTGGTTTCATTCGGTGTGTTAGCTGGTTTGTATCAGGGTGTTGTATATGTGTTCAAAGATTTATTGTCATTGTTTGAACCAATCGCATTTACAGGATATGCAGGCTACATCTTGCTTATCTTTGCAGTTATCGGCATCTTTACTGGCTCAGTGGGAAGTCTTATTTCCATGGGCAAATATCTTAAAGAACAAGGGAGTGTTGTGAGTGAAGAATAGTGTGAGAATCCTTGCTGCTATATGTGCAATAGTACTTTTACTCACAGCGATTCCATTCACTGCATCTGCAAAGACTCTTGAGGATTATGATGCAGAAATTGAGGCTTTAAGAGAAAAGTATGAACAAGCAGAAAAAGAGAAAAAAGAGGCTAAGGAATTGTTGAAGCTTCTTCAGGAGGAAGCAAAAGCAATCGACGGAAAAGTTGCAGCAATTGAGGCTAAAATAGCTCCAATTCAGGAAAATATTGACAATTTGACTGCAGAAATCGAAGCTTGTGAACAGCGAATTGCGGAACTTCAAGTTGAAATTGATGAAACAGACCGTAAAAAAGCAAAGCAGGATGCTGAAATTGAAAAGACATATGATGTTCTTAAAAAGCGTCTTAGAGCAGCTTACATAGCAGGTGAAACATCTGAACTTGAAATTTTCCTTAATGCAACAGACTTTTCAGATTTCCTTGCAAGAACAGAACTTATTCGTCAGGTTTCAAAGCATGACACCGAAGTTGTTAATACCTTGAGAGGTCAGGTTGCAGAGTTAAATAAGCTCAAGGAAGAACTTGATGCAAAGCGTACTGAAACTGAGGATAAAAAGACTCAGATTGCAAAAGACCGTGTTGCTCAGCAGGCAGATATGGCTGTTTTACAGGCTGAAAAGAGTGAATTGGAAAAAATTCAACGTGAAAACGAAAACAATATCGCTAAACAGAATAAACTTATTGCTCAAATCAATGAAAATAGTAAAGAGTATAAAGATTTGATGGAAAAGGCTGAAAGAGAAAAGGCTGAATTCTCTGCTCAGTTGGATAAGGATATTGCTAATGATGGCTCATCAGGTGATGGTTCTGTAAATAATGGTACGGTAAACCACAATTTCCGAGTCTCGTCCAGGGGTTGTATATGTCCGATTCAGAGAAGTTCGGTTTATTATTCAGCAAACTTTGCTTCCCACTCATCACGTGGTACAGCATCAGTTGACTTCTGTGCACCTGCTAATACTACAATCAGTGGTAAAACATACTATACATCAAAGGGTGCAAAGATTTATGCAATTGCATCAGGTAAAGTAACAAAATCAACATTTGCATCATCAACTTATGGTCATTATATCAATATTGACCACGGTAATGGTTTGAGTTCACTTTATGCTCATATGGATGCTCGTTATGTGCAGGTTGGTGACTATGTTGTACAGGGACAGGTTATTGGTCTTTTAGGTAATACAGGTAACTGTTGGCCACGTCCAACTGCATCTAATCCGGTTGCAGGTTCACATCTCCACTTTGAGATGCGTCTTAACGGTAATCGTGTTAATCCGGAAAATTATATGCCTTCACCACTTGTATAAGGACAAAAAATATCAGGAAAGGGTGATTTCCTTTGAATAAAAAAATATCATTGGGTCTTGCCGTATCTCTGATTTTTTTAGCAGTGGCTTTGACCGTAACAATAACCATGTTGGTTGCTATGGGTATATACAATACTATTATCAAAGATGTTTCAGAGCGTTCAGGTGTTTACTCAACTATTTCTGAAATTGATGACTTGGTACGTGAAAATTACTATGGCGACATAAATGAAAACCTACTTAAAAGTATGTTATCCGGTGGATATGTTTCAGGTATAGGTGACAGATACAGTTACTATATGTCACCTGATGAATATGCAAAATATAAGGAAGAAGAAAAGGGTAACAGAAGCGGAATTGGTGTTGTTGCTGTTTACGATAGTAAAAATAACAACATTTTCGTATCAGAAGTTTCTCAGGGCTCACCGGCACAACTTCAGGGAATATCAAAAGGTGATGTTATTACTGAGGTTGATGGCGTAGGTGTTACAGCTTCAAATTACAACGAGTTACTTGCCAGTCTTGAAGGTGAAAAACTGACCAATGTTCAAGTGACATATGTTCATGAGGGTGAAACAAAAACTGTTTCTGTTGCTCGTGGATATGAAATTCAGACTGTGTATTACAGTGTGAACAATGATGTTGGTTATATTAAAATTACTGCTTTTTATAGCACAACTGCAAACCAGTTTGAAGAAGCATTGAAATATATGACAGAACAAGGTGTTCAGTCCGTTGTTTTTGATGTCCGCAACAATAATACTGGTCTTATAACAAATGTTGTAAAATGTATTGATATGGTTGTTCCGGTTGCAAGTGAGGGTACATCAGCAATAGCAACTGCTATTGATAAGGATGATAATGTTATTGAAACATTTACCTCTGATTCAAATAGTGTTAAGTTCTCAATGGTTGTTCTTGTAAATGCAAATACAACGGGTGCTGCAGAATTGTTTGCGTGTGACTTGCGTGATTTTGGAATGGCTCAGATTGTTGGAACAAAAACTGCAGGTAACGGAACAATGCAAAAGGTGTTCGAATTAAGTGATGGTAGTGCAGTTGTTCTTACAGTTGCAAAAATCCTTCCATATAAGAGCGATAGTTACAATGGTGTGGGAATAGAACCTACATATGTGGTTGAACTTTCACCTGAACAGAATTCAAGACTTGAGTTATTACCATTGGAAGAAGATGCACAGTATCTTAAAGCTGTGGAACTTTTAGGTAGCAAATAAATAAAATACATTCCCTCCACATAAGATGAGTGTGGAGGGATTTTTTATGTTTACAGTTCTCAATATTCAAAAAAGAAAAGATACTCTTTTTGAAAAAATCTTTGGTTGTTTAAGAAATGATGATTATCAAGTCAGGACCGTTGCTGTTTATAAGGGAGCACCATTTTATATTCTTGATGTTGTAATTGGCAAAAAGGGGATAAACACAGAAAAAATTATTGTGTCCGTGGGAAAGTGTGCGAAACGTATGGTTACAAATGACGATTCTTTATTGCCACAGGTTGATGAAATAGGACTTTTCAAGAGTGATGAGTTGTATAAATGTATGTTGCAAAATACTTTTTTAAGTATTCTCAGGCAAAATTTTTCATATAAAAATCTTGTTACAGTTTGCTTTGTTGACAGGAGAGGGGAATATACCGATTTTGTGAGGGGATTGTCTTTATTTTCATCATCACTCAATATTGTTACTGATAAGAAAGAAAAATATTTACCTATTGTGGAAGAAATTACAGAAGAAACAGGACTTTGTCCCGTCCTGAAAAAAGACTTTGTGAGTGCAGATGTAGTAATCAATCTTGATGAGTTTTATATGAATATTACTAAATTGAATTTACATATAACTGTTGAAGATAGGTGTGATTTTACTGTGCAGGAAATATATAATTACCTTAAACCTATTTCTATCAATAAATACGAATTTTACTCTGCATTGTATGAACTTTGTGGTGTTTTCTCATTGGCAGAAGGAGTTTTTGACTCCATAATGGTAAATAATGAAAAAAAGAGCCTTGCAGATGCTCATTTCTCTTGACACAAATGGAAATATTTAATATAATATACTCTAATTGGGGCAGTATAACTGCTTGTTTAGTTGTGCCCAAAATCCGAATTTAAAGGAGTTTTTAAAATGGCAGAAACATTACTTACAATTGAAGGTCTCAAAGAGCTTGAGGCTGAACTTGAACAATTAAAAGTTGAAGGAAGAAAAGAAGCAGCAGAAAAAATCAAACTTGCTAAGAGCTTCGGTGACTTGTCAGAAAACAGTGAATATGACGAGGCTATGAACGACCAGGCTAAACTTGAAGCACGTATCAGTGAAATCGAGTACATCATCAAAAACGCAAAAGTTCTTGACGTTGAATCACTTGGTAACGAAAATGTTCATATCGGCTCAACTGTTAAGCTTACAGATAAAAAGAAAAAGAGCTACACATACACAATCGTAGGTTTTGCACAGGCTGACCCTGCTGCAGGTAAGATTTCAGACGAATCACCTGTTGGTAAAGCACTTATCGGTCACAAAAAGGGCGATAAAGTAACTATTGAAGTACCAAACGGAACACTTGAATTCAAAATCGTAGAAATCACAAGATAAGGTGAATAAAATGGCAGATAATATTAAGCAAAATCAGCCTGAACTTGATTTAGGCGAACAACAGCGTATCCGTCAGGAAAAGCTTAAGGCTTTGCAGGAAGAAGGCAAAGACCCATTTGTAATTACAAAATATGACCAGACTCATCATAGTGCAGATATTAAAGATAATTTTGATGAACTTGAAGGCAAAACAGTTCGTGTTGCAGGTCGTATGATGTCAAAACGTGTTATGGGTAAGGCTTCATTCTGTAATATTCAGGACTTAAAAGGTAATATTCAGTCATATGTTGCTCGTGACAGCATTGGTGAAGAAGAATATAAAGGCT
>CALEIS010000089.1 GCA_937877675.1 uncultured Clostridia bacterium
ACATTGAGCTTTGCACGGATTTTACCGTTAATCTGAACAACGATTTCAATTGTTTCATCAATGCACTTTGCTTCGTCATAAGTTGGCCATACACCATCAGCTGCCATCATCTTGCCGAAACCACAAACTTCCCACAATTCTTCTGTAACGTGAGGAGCAAATGGATTAACAAGGAGAAGAAGTGCTTTAAGTTCTGCCTTATTAATTGAGCCCTTTGTATAAATTGCATTGAGAAGAGTCATAAGTGCTGCGATTGCAGTGTTGTATTTAAGAGTTTCAATATCTTCTGTAACCTTCTTGATTGTCTTGTGGAAGAAGCAAGAAAGTTCTTTTGAGAATTCGTCACCATCAACAAGAATTTCTTGTAAGTTCCAGATTCTGTCAACGAATCTCTTACAACCCTTAACTGAATTTTCTGACCAAGGAGCAGCCTGTTCATAGTCACCCATAAAGAGTACATAAGTACGAAGAACGTCTGCACCAAATACATCAACAACTTCGTTAGGGTCAATAACATTACCACGAGATTTACTCATCTTAACACCATCAGGTCCAAGGATAAGACCCTGAGCTGTTCTCTTTGCATATGGTTCAGCAAAAGGTACTGCACCGATATCATAAAGGAATTTGTGCCAGAAACGAGAATAGATAAGGTGACGAGTAACATGTTCCATACCACCGTTGTACCAGTCAACAGGCATCCAGTAGTTGAGCTTATCCATATCAGCAAGGCAAGTATCATTGTGTGGGTCGATATATCTTAAGAAATACCATGATGAACCTGCCCACTGTGGCATTGTGTCAGTTTCTCTCTTTGCATCGCCACCACATTTTGGACACTTGCAGTTTACATATGAATCAATCTTTGCAAGAGGGCTTTCACCATCTGTACCAGGAGCAAAGTTTTCAACATCAGGAAGTCTTAATGGAAGTTCTTCGTAAGGAACAGCAACCATACCGCATTTTTCACAGTGAACGATTGGAATTGGTTCACCCCAATAACGCTGACGGTTAAATGCCCAGTCCTTCATCTTGTACTGAACACCGCCTTCACCGATGCCTTTATCCTGTAAGAAATCAATCATCTTTGCGATTGATTCTTTCTTGTTGTCAACACCGTTAAGGAAATCAGAGTTAACCATTTCACCGTCACCTGCATAAGCAGCTTCTTCGATGTTACCACCCTTGATAACCTCAATAATATCAATACCGAATTTCTTTGCGAAATCATAGTCACGGTCGTCGTGTGCAGGAACAGCCATAATAGCACCTGTACCGTATCCCATCATAACATAGTCAGATATGTAAATTGGAATATCTTTACCGTTTACAGGGTTCTTTGCAGTAATACCTGCAATCTTAACACCTGTCTTATCTTTTACGAGCTGTGTACGCTCAAATTCTGTTTTCTTTGCACATTCTGTTCTATATGCAAGAATTTCGTCCATATTAGAAATCTTATCAGCATATTTATCAATGATTGGATGCTCAGGAGCCATAACCATGAATGTTACACCGAAAAGTGTGTCAGGACGAGTTGTGTAAATCTTTAATTCTTCAGGAATTTCGTTAAGGTTAAAGTTAACGAATGCACCACGAGATTTACCAATCCAGTTAACCTGCTGAAGTTTGATGTTTGGAAGATAATCAACATCGTTAAGACCTTCAAGAAGCTTGTCTGCATATTCTGTAATTCTTAAATACCAAACGTCCTTTGACTTCTGAACAACATCGCTATGACAGATGTCACACTTGCCACCCTGTGAGTCTTCATTTGAAAGAACAACCTTACAAGATGGACAGTAGTTAACGAGAGTTTTATCACGGAATGCAAGTCCGTTTTCAAACATTTTAAGGAAAATCCACTGTGTCCACTTATAGTATTTGTCATCAGTTGTATCAACTACTCTTGAATAGTCGAATGAGAAACCAACTCTCTTTAACTGACTTGTGAACTTTTCAATGTTCATATCAGTAACTTTTCTTGGGTGGATACCTGTTTTGATAGCATAGTTTTCTGTTGGAAGACCATAAGCATCAAAACCGATTGGGAAAAGTACATTATAACCTTCAAGTCTTCTTTTTCTTGATACTACTTCAAGACCTGAGTATGCCTTGATGTGACCAACGTGCATACCTGCACCTGATGGATATGGGAATTCAACAAGACCATAGAATTTTGGCTTATCGGAGTTGTCTTGAGCCTCAAAAACCTTAGCCTCGTCCCATTTCTGTTGCCACTTTAATTCGGTAGCTTTAAAATCGTAATTCATATATATAACCTTCTTTAAA
>CALEIS010000090.1 GCA_937877675.1 uncultured Clostridia bacterium
TTGTCATACCCATTTTGAATCACTCCTTGGACTTTTTCATTTTTTTAACAATCTTAAGTAAATTTTATAACATTGATATAAAATTGTCAATATAAATTGTATATATTAAAATTAAATTTAAACGAAATATTGATATTATTTTTTAGGTATGATACAATATTTAGCATATATGACAAATAATCACCACAAATAAGGAAATAATACACTTATAAAATTTAGTGGGTGATTATTTATGAGTAATATATCAAATATTGATACAAAACAATCAAGTAACGATAATTTGAGTTCAGAAATGCTAGATAATGGTGGATTTTCAGTTAATAAATGTGGCAAAAACATACATTGTCTAACAATTATTGGACAAATAGAAGGTCATTATTTGCTTCCGCCAACTGATAAAACAACAAAATATGAGCATGTTATTCCACAATTAATTTCTGTTGAGGAAGACGACGAAATAGATGGCTTATTAGTTATATTGAATACTGTTGGGGGAGATGTAGAGGCTGGTCTAGCTATTGCAGAACTTATATCAGGAATTAATAAGCCGACTGCTTCATTGATTCTTGGTGGCGGTCATTCAATAGGTGTACCATTAGCAGTTTCAACCAAGCGTTCATTTATAGTACCAAGTGCTACAATGACAATTCACCCAGTAAGAACCAATGGCTTAGTTCTTGGTGTTCCACAGACACTGTCAAATCTAATCAAGATGCAGGAAAGAATTGTAAATTTTGTATGTAATAATTCTAAAATATCCGCTGAACGACTTAGAGAACTTATGTTATCAACTGGTGAATTAGTTATGGATATAGGTACTATTTTAGATGGTAATACTGCTGTAAATGAAGGCTTAATTGATTGTATAGGTAATTTAAATGACGCAATGTCATATTTATATGATGAAATTAATAAACGGAGTTGATATTATGTCAGTTTTAAAAGCAATTATTTTGGGTATAGTTCAAGGAATTACTGAATTTTTACCAATTTCAAGTAGTGGTCATCTTTCATTATTTCAACATTTTTTAGGTGTTGGTGGTGAAGGTTCATTATTGTTTTCTGTTTTGCTGCATTTAGGAACCTTGATTGCTGTATTCGTTGTTTTTCATAAAACAATTTTTGAACTGATTGTAGAATTTTTTAATTTAATAAAAGATATATTCACTGGCAATTTTAAGTTTAAAAAACTTAAAGGTAAAAAGAAAATGCTTGTAATGTTTGTTTTCTCATGTATTCCACTTCTTTTGTTATTAATACCTGTGGGAAATGATATGAAACTAATGGATTGGCTTAGTGGTTTTTCAGAAGATGATAGCATATTGCTCGAAGGTTTTTGTTTTCTTTTTACAGGCTGCTTATTGCTTACATCTACATATATTTCAAAGAAGAGAGTTTTAACTAAAGAAGTTAACACAGTTGATTCATTTGCGGTAGGATTAGCGCAAGTTTTTGCAGCAGGTTTCCCAGGAATATCACGTTCAGGTTCAACTATTTCAACTGGTATGATTTGTGGTGTATCAAAAGATTATATGGTTGAATATTCATTTATTTTAGGAATTCCTGCAATTTTAGTAGCAAATGCAGTTGAACTTAAAGATGCTATCGATACAGGTGCAAAACTTGAACTTTTACCAACAATTATTGGTGTTATAGTTGCTGCAGTTGTTGGCGTTGCATGTATTAAGTTGTTACAATGGATTTTAAAGAAGGATATGTGGAAATATTTTGGTTTTTATTGTTTTGTAGTTGGTGTTATATCAATTGCGTGTAGCATTTTAGGATTATAATTTGGAGATGTTTTAATGGCTCAGACAAAAAAGAAAAAGAAGAGTACCCCAAAAAACAAAAAAACAAATAATAAATCAACAAATTCGTTGTTAAAAAATCGACAATTTACAGCGATTGTGCTTTTTACAATTGGTGTTTTGTTTTTTTGCATTGCATTAATTCATGCTGAAGGTTTATGGGGCGGCTTAAGAGAATTT
Source organism: uncultured Clostridia bacterium (assembly GCA_937877675.1). Taxonomy (GTDB): domain Bacteria; phylum Bacillota; class Clostridia; order Oscillospirales; family Acutalibacteraceae; genus Fimenecus. Next base: position 1,989 of record CALEIS010000090.1, read on the forward strand.
GCATTTGGTATCTTTGGATTTAATGCATTTATTTTTCCATTATTCCTGTTAGTCATTTCTGCATTGATTGCAGTTGATAAAACGAATAAGAAAATTAATACAAAGATAATAGAAGCAGTTCTTTTGCTTACAATGTTAAGTATTATTTTACATATAATTCAATGTAGTAATGACCAATCATATTTTGATTCAATTAAAGATGCATATAACAATTACAAAATTGATGGTAATATGCTTGGTGGCGGTGTTTGGGGCGCTTTAATCGGTAGCTTATTACTAGTTATTACCGGTGGTAGCAAGGTTGCTGCGCTTGTTATTGCATTTCTTTTATTATTTGTAATTGTTCTTATTCTTTTGAATATCACATTAGGAAATATTATTAGAAGTTTTTCAAAACCAGCAAAAAAAATTGGTGAGTACACCAGTGATAAAATCTCTGAATATGGTGAAAAAATTGAACAGAGAAGTGCTGAGAGAGAAAAGAGAAAGAAGGAATTTAATCCTGATGTGGATTTAGGTCCTGACCCAATCAAACTCAACAATTCATTAGATTTTGAAGTTGATGAATTACCTTCAATTTCTACTTTAAAATCACTTGAAAAAAATGATGATGAAAAAGAAAAAATTGATAATGTCATAAATCTTGATGACATTATCAAGAAAAATTCTAATAATACAAATAAAGAAGTTAAACCATTAGAAGAACCAAAAGTTGAAGAAAATAATGAAGACGATTCAATTGAAGAAGATTTTGAAGAAGAAGTTCAAGAAGTAAAACCTTATGTTTTACCATCACTTGACTGTTTGAATTTGCCTAAAAATGATAATTCAGCAGGATTTGAAAATGAACTCAAACAAAATGCTAATAAGCTTGTTGAAACACTTAAGAGCTTTGGTGTTGAAACTAGGATTGTCGATATTGCTCGTGGACCATCTGTTACAAGGTATGAAATTCAACCTGCTGCAGGTGTAAAAATCAGTAAGATTACCAACCTTTCTGATGATATTGCGTTAAATCTTGCTGCATCTGGCGTTCGTATAGAGGCTCCTATTCCGAATAAAGCTGCGGTTGGTATAGAGATTCCAAATAAAAACCGTCAGTCAGTAACACTTCGTGAAGTTATTGATACTACTGCATACAAGAATGCAAAATCTAAATTAACTGTTGCATTAGGTAAAGATATTACTGGCGAATTTGTGTATTCTGACCTTGTAAAAATGCCACATTTGCTTATAGCAGGTACAACTGGTTCAGGTAAATCTGTTTGTCTTAATTCAATGATTGTAAGCATTCTTTATAATGCTACACCTGACGAAGTAAAACTATTGATGATTGACCCTAAACAAGTTGAATTTACAATTTACAATGGCATTCCACATTTGTTGGTTCCTGTTGTTTCTGACCCAAGAAAGGCATCTGGTGCTCTTGGATGGGCAGTTACAGAAATGCTTACTCGTTATAAAACATTCTCTGAAAATGCTGTCCGTGATATTTCCGGTTATAATAGTATCTGTGAAAGTCAAGGCAAAAAGAAAATGCCACAAATTGTTATCTTCATCGATGAGTTGTCCGACCTTATGATGGCTGCTCCTAACGAGGTAGAAGATTCAATTTGTCGTCTTGCGCAAATGGCTCGTGCAGCCGGTATGCACCTTGTAATTGCTACACAGAGACCTTCTGTTGATGTTATTACAGGTATTATTAAAGCTAATATTCCAAGCCGTATTTCTCTTTCTGTTTCATCACAGGTCGATTCAAGAACAATTATCGATTCTGTGGGTGCAGAAAAATTGCTTGGTAATGGTGACATGCTTTATTATCCTGTTGGTATTCCAAAACCAATTCGTGTACAAGGTTGCTATCTTTCAGATAAAGAAGTTGAAAATGTTGTAACATTTATTAAGAATCAAGAACAATCAGTTTATGACGACGATGTAATGAAGGAAATTGACCGTCATGCTGCAAATTCTGGTTCTAAAAAGAAGGATACTTCTTCATCAACTGATGAGGATAACGGACCAGCAGATGAGATGTTGCCAAAAGCTATTGAAGCAGTAGTTGAAGCACAATCTGCATCAACAACACTTCTCCAAAGAAAACTTAAACTAGGTTATGCTCGTGCTGCAAGAATTATTGATGAACTTGAGACACGTGGTATTATTGGACCTTATGAAGGTGCTAAACCACGTAAAGTTCTTATTTCAAAACAACAGTGGTATGAAATGAATGCATTGGCACAGAGCGGAAATGATAAACCATATGGTGAAAATGAAGAGGTTAGTAGTGAAGAATAAGTCTTTTTTACCTATTTCAAAAAATGATATGATTTCCCGCGGCTGGGATGAAGTTGATTTTGTATATGTATCAGGTGATGCATACGTCGACCATCCCAGCTTCGGCGTGTCTATAATAACAAGAGTTCTTGAAAATGCAGGTTATAAGGTGGGAATTATTTCACAACCTGATTGGAAGAAAGATGAATCGTTTAAGGTGTTTGGCAAACCTAGACTTGGATTTTTTGTTTCATCCGGAAACATCGATTCAATGGTTGCACATTATACTGTTGCAAAGAAAAAAAGAAGTTCAGATGCTTATTCACCTGGTGGAAAAATGGGGTTAAGACCGGACAGAGCTGTTATTGTGTATTGCCAGAAAATTCGTGAAATTTATGGTGATATTCCAGTTGTAATCGGTGGTCTAGAAGCCTCTTTGCGTCGATTTGCTCATTATGATTATTGGGATGATAAAATTCGTCCATCCATTTTGTTTGATTCAGGTGCAGATTTGATTTCTTTTGGCATGGGAGAGAAACAGACTGTAGAAATAGCAAACAGGTTAAATAATGGTGAAAACATTAAATCATTGACTGATATTAAAGGAACTTGTTACGCTGTGCCAGTTACTGAAACACCATATAGAGGTGTTGAATGTCCTTCATATGAAAATGTGCTTAGCTCAAAGAAAGAATATGCTATCTCTTGTCGTATTCAACAAGATGAACAAGACCACATTCGTGGAAAAGTTATTAAGCAACGTCATGGCAAAATGATGCTTGTTCAAAATGAACCTATGGAGCCATTGACAACTGATGAACTTGACAAGGTATATTCTCTTCCGTATATGCGTACATATCATCCAATGTATGAAAATGATGGGGGAGTACCAGGTATTCTTGAAGTCGAATTTTCTATTACACATAATCGTGGTTGTTTTGGTGCTTGTAATTTCTGTTCAATTGCTTTCCATCAAGGTCGATATGTAACATGCAGAAGTAAGGAATCCATAATTAATGAAGCTAAACTTTTAACAGAATTAAATGGTTTTAAAGGATATATTCATGATATTGGTGGTCCTACCGCTAACTTTAGAAGAACTTCTTGCGATGTTCAGTTGAAAAATGGATTATGTAAGGGTAAAAAATGTCTTGCACCCAATCCTTGTCCAGCATTAATATCAACACACGAAGAGTATCTTGATATACTTCGTGAAATTCGAAACATGCCAAAAGTGAAAAAAGTCTTTATTCGTTCAGGCATTCGATATGACTATATGCTTTGTGATAAAAATGATACCTTTTTTAAAGAATTAGTTAAACATCATGTTAGTGGTCAATTAAAAGTGGCGCCTGAACATTGCTCATCAGCTGTTCTTGATAAGATGGGAAAACCTCATATCAAAGCATATAAAGAATTTTCTAAAAAGTATTTTAATTATACTAAATCGATTGGTAAAGAACAGTATCTCGTTCCGTATCTAATGTCATCACATCCTGGTGCAACCTTGAAGGATGCGGTTGAACTTGCTGAATTTATCCGAGATGAGAAACTTCATCCAGAACAAGTTCAAGATTATTACCCTACACCTGGAACGATTTCAACAGCGATGTATTATTCTGAACTTGACCCTTATACAATGGAAAAGATTTATGTTGCAAAAACACCGCATGATAAAGCGTTACAACGTGCTTTAATGCAATATTTCAATCCTAAAAATTATGATTTAGTTTATGAGGCGCTGAAAAAAGCTGGTAGAAGTGACTTGATTGGAACAAATGCAAAATGTCTAATTAAGCCAAAACAGAATGATAAATTAAGCGTTAACAGGGCAAAAGGATATGACAGAAAAGGAAATACAAATATACACAAGCGGAAAAGAAAATCCTAATGCATATGTATTTCGTAGAAGAATTTTTTACAATTTAAAAAAAGCTATAAAAAAGTTACATATACGAAAGAAATATATTGTTTACTTTTTTATAGTAGGTTTTTTATCATGTATTATAGGAGCTCTTCTTTTCTTTAAGATATTTACAATTGGAGAGTTATATAGTGCTCTTGCTGGCTCTGGAGGAATTGAAAGAAAAGATTCAAATTTTACAATCTATTACCTCGATGTTGGTCAAGGTGACTGTTCAATTATAATTTGTGATGATGTTGTCATGATGATTGATACAGCAACAGTTAACCATGAAAGTGAAATAGACAATGCTTTATTAGCTTTGGATATCGATGAGATTGATTATTTGTTGATAACTCACCAACATGATGACCATATGGGAAATGCTGAATCAATCCTTGAAAAATATTCTGTAAAGAATATTATAATGCCAGCAATAGGTGAAGGTTATGATGTTGATTCATATTTTTATGAGAATCTTTTAAAATCAATTGCTAAAAATGGTGTTAATCCTATTTCTGCTTCAAGTTGTAACTCATTTAAATTAGGGTCAGCAGACGTTGATATTTTAAGTCCCAATAAACATTATGATGATTTAAATGATATGTCAATTGTTCTGAAAATTACATATGGTGATACATCATTTTTATTTCAAGGTGATGCTAGCAAGAAGGTTGAGAAACAATTAATCAACGATGGTGTTGATGTTTCTGCAGATATATTAAAGGTGGGACATCATGGTAGTAATGTTTCAACAACTGAAACATATTTATCTTACGTAAATCCGTCGGCATGCATTATTTCTTATGGTGCAGGTAACAACTTTCATCACCCTAATCATAATGTTATCGATAGGTTAGAGGATAAGAATATTGATATCTTTTTAACGTTATATCACGGTAATATTACCGTTGTCAGCGATGGTAATACAATAACTATTTATCCTCAAAAAAATCAAGAAACAAAAATATATAAATAAAATGAAAAAAATACTTGCAATAATGATATTGTTGTGATATAATTTTTCAGCAATTCGCATGTGCGGAGATTTTGACGGAATTGCATTATATTTATGTCCCGCCAAAAGTTGACCCGTACAGAGGATAAAATAAGGAGGAAAAAAATCATGTCAGTAGTATCTATGAAACAGTTACTCGAGGCAGGTGTTCACTTTGGACACCAGACAAGAAGATGGAACCCAAAAATGGCTGAATACATCTTCACTGAAAGAAATGGTATTTATATCATTGACCTTCAGAAAACAGTAAAAAAACTTGAAGAGGCTTACAAAGTAATCAAAGAAGTTGCTGAAAACGGCGGCGAAGTTCTTTTTGTAGGCACAAAGAAACAGGCTCAGAGCTCAGTTAAGGAAGAAGCAATGCGTTGCGGTATGCCTTTCGTTAATGCTCGTTGGCTTGGTGGTATGCTTACAAACTTCTCAACAATTAAGCAGAGAATTAAGAGACTTGCTCAGCTTAAAGCTATGAAAGAAGATGGCACATTTGACCTTCTTCCTAAAAAAGAAGTTGCTAAGTATGAACTTGAAATCGAAAAACTCGAAAAATACATTGGTGGTATCACAGAAATGAAGAAGCAGCCAGCTGCTATGTTCATTGTTGACCCAAGAAAAGAAAAGATTGCTGTTGCAGAAGCTAAGAAACTTGGTATTCCTGTAATCGCTATCGTTGACACAAACTGTGACCCAGATGATGTTGACTATGTTATCCCTGGTAACGACGATGCTATCCGTGCAGTAAAACTTATTGCAGGTGCTATGGCTGATGCTATTATCGAAGGCAGACAGGGCGAACAGATGGAAGTTGCTACTGAAGAAGCAGTAGCAGAAGAAGTTGCTGAGTAATTATTGATTTATATAGCCCGTGGCATATCAGTTACGGGCTGTTTTCAAATTAAAAATATGGAGGAAAATAAAATGGCATTTACAGCAAAAGACGTACAGGCTCTTCGTGAGAAGACAGGCGTTGGTATGATGGATTGTAAAAAAGCTCTTGTTGAAGCTGATGGCGATATGGACAAGGCTGTTGATATTCTTAGAGAAAAAGGTCTTGCTTCAGCTGCTAAGAAAGCAAGCCGTGTAGCTGCAGAAGGTGTTGTTGCTGCTTATAGCGACGCAAATGCAGGTGCTCTCGTTGAAATTAACTGTGAAACAGACTTCGTTGCAAAGGGTGAACCATTCGTTAACCTTTCAAATAAAGTTGCAAAAACTGTTGTTGCTGCTAAACCAGCAGACGTTGATGCTCTTCTTGCAACAAAAGCAGTTGATTCTGACAAAACAGTTGAAGAAGAAGTTCAGGAAGTATTCCTTGCTCTTCGTGAAAACATGAAAGTTCGTAGATTTGCTCTTGTTGAAGGTCATACATCAACATACATTCACGCAGGTGGTACAGTTGGTGTTCTTGTTGCATTTGATGTTGATGATGCAACTGCTGCTAAGGCTGAATTCGATGTAATGGGTAAAAACGTAGCAATGCAGATTGCTGCTATGAACCCAGGTTACCTTGATGAAACAAGCGTTCCTGCAGAAGTTATCGAAAAAGAAAAGGGAATCCTTATCGCACAGATGAAGGAAGACCCAAAAATGGCTAACAAGCCAGAACAGGTTCTTGCAAAAATCGTTGAAGGTAAAATCGGTAAATTCTATAAAGAAAACTGCCTTCTTAATCAGGAATTCGTTCGTTCAGACCTTTTCGAAGGTGCAGTTAACGGTTATGTAAATTCAGTTGCTAAGGCTCTTGGCGCAGACATCAAAGTTACAAGCTTTGTTCGTTTCGAAAAAGGCGAAGGAATTGAAAAGAAAGAAGACAACTTTGCTGCTGAAATCGCAAGCATGATGTAATTTCTTTTATTTGACCTAAAAAGCGTACAGTTTATGCTGTACGCTTTATTTTTTTACTTGTAAATTGTTAAATCATAATGTAAAATTATATTACAAAAAAATATCCCATATAATTTATGGGTGATTATTGTGAAAAAATTTATATCAGTTCTATTATCATTTCTTGTCATAGTGTTAAGCCTATTATTCTGTAGAATTGAAAAATCCTCATCAGATAGTATCTTTTTAAATGATTTACCCATGATTATTATTGATGCAGGTCATGGTGGTGAAGATGGAGGCGCTGTCGCAAATGATGGTACAGTTGAAAAGGATTTAAATTTAGAAATCGCATTAAAGCTTAACGATATTTTGTCGATTATGGGATATAAAACACATCTTATTCGTTCTACTGATACAGCAATTCATACAACTGGTGATACAATACGACAAAGAAAAATATCAGATATAAAAAATCGTTTTTCTATAATGAATCAATATGATAAATGTCTTTATATTAGCATTCATCAAAACAAATTTAGTGATACAAGCGTACATGGTGCACAAACTTTTTACTCACCAAATAATGATGAAAGTAAAATTTTGGCAGATTTTGTTCAAAAATCAATTTCAAGTCAGTTACAAAAAAATAATAACCGTGTTATTAAAAAATCTGGAACAGATATTTATCTTCTTTATAATGCTACTAAGCCAACTATTATGGTTGAATGTGGGTTTATATCAAATATCGATGAATTAAATAATCTTAAGAATAACAATTATCAAAATAAAATGGCAATCTGTATTGCTTATGGAATAATAAATTATAATATTTCGGAGGTCAAAAATGGCTCAGAAATCTAAATCAGTATATATTTGTAGTGAATGTGGGTATGAAACACCACGTTGGCTCGGTCAATGTCCTGGATGTAATGAATGGAATACATTGAATGAAGAAATCAAAACAATAATAAAGGATAAACCATTGTCAAAAAGTCTTGTTGGTTCAAATCGTGGCAGAGCATATCCTCTTGCAGAAATAACTGCAGACACAGGTCATAGGTATAATACAGGTTTAAAGGAACTTAATAGAGTTCTTGGCGGTGGACTTGTTAAGGGTTCTGTTGTTCTTTTAAGTGGTGACCCAGGTATTGGTAAATCAACAATTCTTTTGCAGATTTGTGAGTATTTAGGTGTAGGACTTAAGATTTTGTATGTATCAGGCGAAGAATCTGCACATCAAATAAAACTTCGTGCATCAAGACTTAATGTTTCAACACAAAATCTCTCTATTCTTTGCGAAACAGACGCACAATATGTTTGTGAGTATATTCAATCAGAAAAACCGGATGTTGTAATTGTGGACTCTATCCAAACTATGGAGATTAGTGAATTGAATTCATCACCGGGTAGTGTTACTCAGGTCCGAGAATCTACAAACTTATTCACAAGAACAGCAAAATCTTCAAATATTCCGATTTTTCTTGTTGGACATGTAAATAAAGATGGTAATATAGCAGGTCCTAAGGTTCTTGAGCATATCGTTGACTGTGTTCTTTATTTTGAGGGTGATAGAAATACTTCATATCGTATTTTGAGAGCTGTTAAGAATCGTTATGGTTCAACAAACGAGATTGGCGTATTTGAAATGCTTGATAATGGTCTTTCTGAGGTTGAAAATCCATCCTTAATGCTTATTTCAGGTAAACCACAAAACGTATCGGGTACTTGTGTTGCATGTCTTATGGAAGGTTCTAGACCTATTCTCGCCGAGGTTCAAAGCCTTGTCACTCCAAGTGGATTCGGTAATCCTCGAAGAATGGCAACTGGAATTGAATACAATAGAATGTCAATGCTTATTGCTGTACTTGAAAAAAGATGTGGATATTTCCTTGGAAATATGGATTGCTATACAAATGTTATTGGTGGACTTCATATTGATGAAACAGCTGCAGATTTATCAATTGCTCTTGCCATTGTTTCAAGTTTAAAGGATGTTGTTGTTCCCGAAAAAACACTTGCATTTGGTGAAATTGGTTTGGCAGGGGAAATACGTTCAGTAAATTGCTGTGAACAAAGAATTAAAGAAGCTGCAAAATTAGGTTTTGAAAAATGTGTTATCCCATATCATAATTATTCAAAGTTACCTAAATATCTTTTTAAAGAAATTGAAATTATACCTGCAAAGAATATCAGACAGGCATTTGAGGCGATTATGAATTGAATGAAAGATTTTTAATTAATCCCAATCTTCCAACAAATAAAGTTACAAAGGTGTTTGCAGATATTGACGATAATACACTTAAAAACTGTTTTGGTGAACTAACAGTAAAAGTTGTTAATGTAATTGAAAACCCTTTTTTAGATGCTCCTGTGAGTAAACATGCGGATATATTGGTGAACTATGTTGGGAAAACAACATTTTTGGTGGATAAACATCAAACAGAAATTTGTAAATTTATAGAAGATAATAGTGGGAAATATCATTTAATTGAAAATATTAATTCTCCATATCCAAATGATTGTTTGTTGAATTTTGCAGATATTGGCGATTATATTATCTGTAATAAGACAATTTTGACGGAAAACATTGTTGAATTCCTACCTAATAAAAAGATAATAGAGGTTAAACAAGGGTATTCAAAATGTTCTGTATGTATTTGTAAGCATAACACTGTCATAACTGACGATATTTCAATCTATAACGCTGTTTCTAACTATGATAATATAAATTCATTACTTGTTGAAAAGGGTAGTGTACACATAAATAAATACGATTATGGCTTTATTGGTGGATGTTGTGGTTTGATTGATAAAGATGTACTTTTATTTAATGGTGATTTATCTACACATTCAGACTTTGACAAAATCAAAAAATTCCTGTATGATAATAGTATAAATTATATTGATATTAAAGGGAAACCTTTAACTGATATAGGAAGTATTATTCCAATAATGGAAAAAGATGGTGAATAAAATGAAAAAAGGTTATTTTATAACATATGTTGGTGCAGTAGCAACAATGGGAATTGTTCTATCAAAAGCAGGTAAAATGACAAAAAAATATGGTCAACCATTAAAAGAAAAGAAGAAAATGTCGGTTGATAAATTAGCAAAAACAGCCGAAAAAGGTGTTAATTTATTGTTTGATAAAGTTATTAAATAATTGTACTTATTAAAAGCATCTCTTCTTTAAAGAGGTGCTTTATATATTTTGGTGTGAATTATGAATAAAGTAATTGTAATAGGTTGTCCTGGTTCAGGTAAAACCACTTTTGCAGAAAAACTTAATAAGTGTACTGGTTTACCATTGTATTATCTTGATGCTATATGGCATAAACCTGATAAAACGCATATTTCAAGAGAAGAATTTGATGAAAGAATGTTAGAAATTTTTAGTGAAGATAAATGGATAATTGATGGTAATTATAAAAGAACAATTGAAATGAGACTTAAAGAATGTGATACTGTTTTTCTATTCGATTTACCTACAGAGGTTTGCTTGCAAGGTGCAACTGATAGAATTGGCAAAGGTCGTTACGATTTACCCTGGCTTGAAACTGAATTGGATACTGAATTCAAGCAATTTATTGAGGAATTTCCCAAAGATACACTACCATACATTTATGAGTTAATCGATAAATGCAAGTCAGAAAAACAAGTTATAATTTTCAAATCTAGAAAAGAAGCAGATGAGTATATTGATGATTATTATGAATGAGAAATTAATGGAATATATTGAGAATAATATTTTTCCAGAATACTCAAAAAATGAAAAAGGTCATGGAATTGAACATATAAATTATGTTATAAATCGTTGCATTAAATTTGCTGAACAGTTTGATAACATAGATTTAAATATTTTATATACTGTTGCGTGTTTTCATGATATTGCTCATCATATCGATAAGAATAATCACGAAATATTATCTGCACAGATGTTTTATAATAACGAAGATATGAAACAATTCTTTTCTGATGAAGAGAGGAGAATTATCAAAGAGGCAATCGAAGACCATAGGGCATCCTTAAACCATACACCAAGAAATAATTATGGAAAAATTATATCATCCGCTGACCGTTCAACTGATGTTGATGAATTCTTAAAAAGAACACATTCATATACATTAAAGCATCAACCAAATTGCACTGAGCAAGAAATGATTGAACGTGCATATCAACATACTTTTGAAAAATATGGCAAACAAGGTTATGCAAAGCATTATATTGTTGACGACGAGTATAACAACTTTAAGGATGAAATAAATAGTCTTCTCAACAATAAAAAAGAGTTTGAAAATCGTTATAGAAAAGTTAATAAGATATAATAAAGGCTCTGCAATAATATGCAGAGCCTTTTAAATTTAGTTATCTAAATTATCTTGAGAATTTTCTATTCCATCGTCTTCAGATGTTGTTTCCTCAATATTTTCATTATGTTCTTCAGGTAATTCTCCCTCTGAACGTTCCCAAACATTAGGTTTAACATTCTTAAATATGAATAATTTTTTCTTATTCATAATGAAAACAATAATAAATAGAGAAATGAATACAAATGAAATTAAACAAGCTATATTAGAATTTGGAATTAGATATTCAAAAGTGATATCGTGTTTACCTTCTTTTACCTTCAATCCAAGCATTGCGTTAGATATTTTTACAATATCTTCATCAGCAACTTTTTCTCCATCAATATATACATTCCAACCTTTATCATATGGAATTGATGTGAAAAGAATCTCATCTTTTTCAGCAATAAATGAACCGCTTATTTTTGTTTCTTTAAACTCAGTTAATTCAATCTGTCCAGATTTGAGTTTTTCATAACCTTCAACAAATTTTTCATTATCAACTGTGAAAACAATAAATTTAATATTTGCACTATTTTCATTTTCTTTTAATGGTAAGGTTACTGTTACTGTATCACCGATATTGTAATATCCTAAATCAAAGATAAAACCATCTTTTACATCAAGACTCGTTGAGATATTGGTTGATTTGATTTTAACCTCATCAATATTTCTTGAATGCATATACACGTATATATTTTTATTTTCTTTTGCGGTTATTTCAACGGTAAGTTTTGCATCTTTAATGGATTCATCTTCTCTTGTAACTGGAAGTGTGCCCAAAACCTTATTGTGAATACCAAAACTATTAATATTATCAAATTGGATTTGATAATCATAATTTCTCTCATATAAACCATCAATTCCAGTTGCATAATATAAGAATTGTTCCTGAGCTTTTACAGGGTCAGAATAAAGAGAAGCATCCCAATTAATTATTTCGTTAGAAACAGGATATGCAAGATTTAGATGATAGTTGTTTTTGTAAACATTATATACACCATTTTTCTCAACTAAACTGTAATAATCACTATTATTTATTAACTGTTTTCTATCATATACATATTTAATTGAAAACATGGAATTGAAAAGAGGGGAGTTTGGATTATAAGTATAACTATTAATATCATTACCAAACAACCCCATTGACTTTTGGAATTTAGCAACATGCTCATAAGCCATAGATGAGAAAACTGAAACACCATTATAATCATACCATGAAGGGTCCATTCTTGCTCGTAAATAAGAAAGTTCTGTCCTATAGAATAAATCCTCATCATTTGAGTCAATTTTTGATTGTAAAACTTTAAAATCATTGTAATCAGTAACATAGTTTTGTTTAGTTTGATTAGCAACATAATTTCTTGTATTACAAACAATAGTTTCAGAAATAACAATACAAGCTAAGAGAATTGTTAATGCCTGCATTTGAACTTTATTGTTAACAATAATACAGAGAACAACGATAATCATTATTGTAAATATTGTTGTTAAAATAATGCTAAGATTTGATACGTTCTTTGAGCCAAACCACATTACAGACGCAATAAAAGATATAACAACAAAACCACTACCAATTATTTGCTTTGTATTGAATTCTAAAATATGAGTAAATGCTTTATGAGCCATACTGAGCAATATAAAGCTGTACATAAAAGATTGTCTATATGGCAAATCATTAGGATAATGGAATCCATGCCAGATATAATTTAATACATTTACATTAAAACTACAATACATGAAGAAAAGAAATACGACAGAACCAACTTTTTCTGTAATTGTAATTTTTTTAGACAAAAGAAATATTGGAATAAGTATAATTGTGAACATACCACAATATACATTAGGTAATACATCTTCACCACTACTTCTTATTGTAGGTTCAAGACTTGCGAGATGGTTTGCCATAAAATCAAAAAAGTCAAAATGACCTTTAAAGTCAGTTGGGAAAGTACCTGATGTGGCAGAGGATGAGCCAAGAACATATGCCACCGGTAATAGAACACCTACTATCATTGCTGCAGCAATAAAAGAAGAGAAAGCGAATCTGATTCCGCTATTTAGTAAAAAAGAGTTTTTAATTCGTTTTTTCTTACCTTCTCTATGTTTTAAAATCTTATGGCGCTTATCAAATTTATCAAGAGAACAATAGTAATAATATAAGAAATATGCACATGAAAAAATACAAATCATGTATCCAATGTAATAATTAAAGAGTATTGATAATGCTAAAGAAATAATATATGTTGTACATTTACCAGAATCAATTATTCTTTCAATTCCCAACACTACAAATGGTAAAAGATACATTGCGTCAATCCACATAACATTCCAATAGTACGCAATAAAATAACCACTAAACGCATAAATTACGCCAAATGCTATAAGTATTGCGTCATTTGTTTTATGTGATTTTTTTAGATAATATGACATAGACATAGCGCTAAAAACAGCTTTACATGCAATCATAGCGGCTATTGCTTCAAATGTGTTTTCGTGTCCGAATAATATAATTAAAAATGAGAATGGGCTTGAAAGATAGTTGAAAAAGTTTCCTATAAAAGAACTACCCAGACCGGAGTTCCATGAAAACAATAATGATTCACCAGATATAAGACGGTCATACAATTCAGAAAATAGTGGACCATATTGATGATATAAGTCCATTCTATATACTGTTCTATCTCCAAATGGGATTATTGAATAGCAAAAATACACAAAAAGAATTATAAATAACGAGACTCCACCAGATAACAATATAAACTTATTTTCTGTAATAAATTGTTTTATTTTAGAAATCATTAGAAAACACCTACCAATGTTTAATCTAAGAAATTATACCATAACATAAAACTATATTCAATAAAGTTTTGTAATATCAAAGGACAAGTAATCATAATAATTACGGAGGTGATAATGTGGACAAATCATTAGTTAAAGAATTTAATTATATAATTTCATTTCTATCTCCACGAATAAAAATGTATTTATCAAAAATAAATGATAGTGTTTTAGAGAATATTCAAGAAATAAGACTACGAACCAATAGACCTATTGCGATTGTTACATCATCAGGAAGTTCATTTTTGACAAATACAGGTAAAACGAGTTACATATGGTCATCAAATTGCATTGTTGTTCAAAAACATGAAATAACAGATTGTGTTGAAAAAATGTGTGATTATTCAATGCATAGTCATTATGAAGATATTTTAAATGGTTATATTACGTTACCTAACGGTTCCAGAGTTGGTTTATGTGGTACTGCTGTTTACGATAAAAACAACTTTAAAGGTGTCAAGGAAATCACATGTATAAACATAAGAATTCCAAGAAATGTATTTGGAGTATCTGAGTCTTTGTTTAAAAATTTACTTTCTAATAAGCTGGAAAGTATGATAATCTCTGGGCCACCATCATCGGGAAAAACAACATTATTAAAGGACCTTGCTTATCAAATATCATCAGGTAAATTAGGAAAATATTATAAGGTTTGTATTATAGATGAAAGAAAAGAAATATGTCCGGAAAAATCAGATATTCAAAGTATTGGCCCAAACACTGATGTTTTGTTAGGATATCCTAAAGCAAAGGGAATGTCTATCGCTATAAGAACACTATCACCAGACATAATTATTTGTGATGAAATTGGTTTTAATGATGAAATAAACGAAATAATTAATGGTATTAATTCGGGGATATTTTTTATACTTACAATTCATTCTAACTCACTTAACGAGTTAAAAAGAAAATCTGTTTTTTGTCGTCTTATTAATGAAACGAATATTAAAAATATTGTTTTATTATCAAGTAGCGAAACCCCTGGAAAAATATCGGAAATTATAAAAATTGGTGATGAAGATGAAACTATTTTTCATATTAACGATTTTAATAATAGTACAGATAATAGCATATTTCTCTGTAAATCAAATTAAAAAAAGAACTATTGCTATTCGCCAATGCTTGTTAATGATTGACAATATAGAGATATTATTAAGTTATGAAAATTTAAATACATACGAAATTTTTAAAAAGTTGCACAAATCAAATTTATATGGTGAATTAAATTTTATAAGTAATATTTATGTTGACTATAACACGGATAATGATAATTATATTTTGAGTAATAAAATTATCAATTGCATAGATTCATCCAATTCTTTTGATATACAAGATAAAACAAACATAAAGGGCTTTTTATCAATGCTCGGTAAATCAGATTTAAATGGTCAAATATTGAATTGTAGAATGTATAAAGAATTTTTTAAAAATAAACTTGAAAAAGTGGAGCAGAGTGAGCAGAACAGATGTAAAAGCACGTATACACTTATTTCAGGAATTGGAATTCTTTTTATTATTGTGATACTTTAGTGGTGTAATAATGGACATAGTCTTTTTATTTAAGATAGCTGGGATAGGACTTATAGTTGCAATAATGCAACAAATGCTTTCGAAAACTGGTAGAGAAGAATTTGCTACACTAACTGTTATAACAGGCATAATTGTTATAATTGCAATGTTAGTACCTCAACTAGCGCTTGTTTTTGATGAACTCTCATCAATGTTTAATATATGAGTATTATTATAAAAATATCAATAATCTCATTTGTTTATGTTTTATCATCAATATTATTAAAGACATATAGGCCTGAATATCTTTTTCTGATTAGAATAGTTGTTGTAATAATATTGTTTTATATTGTTACAGATTACGTTAGTACATTTATTGATGAAATTTCTTCTATTTTTGAAATATTTAATATTAACACATTACACGTTAATTTATTAATCAAAGTAGTTGGTATTACTATTGTAACGGATTTTATAACAGATACATTAAATGACTGTGGGGAATCATCAATTTCTAATGTGATTACAATTGTATCAAAATTCATGGTGTTATATTTAACACTTCCACTAATCAATGGCCTTATATTATTTTGTTTAAAGATTATTGAATAACATGAAAAAAACTATATATATTCTAATACTTACAATTGTGGTTATATCTTCATTAAGTTTTCCGTCATATGCAGGTGAGTATGAAGAAATATGGGAATTGACTGATGAACAAACACGAGAATATTTAAATGATATTGGAATAGATGAAGTAAATTTAGAGGAATTATTTGAAGTTACACCATTAAGAATACTTAAATTTATCACTGAACTTGCTTTTAAAAAAGGTATTACAATAGGAAAAGAAATCATTAAAATAAATGCCGTTTTCATTATATCGTCAATAGCTATGTCATTTCTAAAAGAAAATAATAGGATAAAAAATATTATATACTTTGTAAGTACATTAGTAATTCTGTCTTTTATAATAAAGCCAATTACAAGAATGTTAATAGACACAGTAACAGGTATAAAGACATCAACTATTTTCATAGATTCATATTTACCAATAATGACATCCATTATAGTAGCTTCAAGAAACCCTGCGTTAGCACTTACATATAATTCTTTTTCAATTTATATTTCTGTTTTAATAAGTAATTTTGCTGATAAAATTTTTCTTCCAATAATCAGTTCAATGTTAGCATTTGCTGTTTTATCCTCATTTTCTACGGAAGAATATAAAAATAAAATAATTCAAAATATTCGTAAGTTGCTTATAACAGTTTTATCTTTTGCGTCAACTCTTTTCACAGGAATTCTAACAACCAAAAGCATTCTTGCAAGTAGCTCTGATAGTGTTGCAGCAAGAGGAATAAAATTTATATCAGGAACATTTATCCCTGTTGTTGGGGGTAATGTTGGCGATGCTATTTCGTCAGTATTTAGTAGTTTTGTTTTAATGAAAAATACAATAGGTGTATTTATCATAGTGGTCATTTTAGTTATAAATATACCAATCATCGTCGAGATGTTAATATGGTACTTTGTATTACAATTTTGTTCAATAATTTCATCTCTATTTGGAGTTCCATACATTACTGAAATTTTTGACAACATGTCTTCAATAATATCGTTATTAAATATAATAATGTTTTTTATTACATTCATTCTGACAATATCTACAGGGGTAATAATAATTTTTGGTAAGTAAATGGAAGATATTAAAAATTTTGTTTTATCGTTATGTGGCTCCACTGCAATTGTTTCTTTATGCAAATTGGTTTTATCAAATTCTAAGCTAAAAAAAACCACAAATGTTTTCTTTTCAATATTTGTACTTTTGTATACGATGCTTCCTATAACAAAAATAAATTTGGAAGAAAATAAAATGATTTTAAATGAAGAAATCGAATTTGATGATAGTTATTATACATCGGGTTATGAAGCAGTTATCACAGAGGCAATCAAAAACATCTGTGTAGAAAATAATATTGATGTGATTTCTGTTGAATTAAATACATATAATGAAGATGATTACGTTATGATAGAAAATATATCTGTGACAATATTAGACAAAAGCAAAATTACAGAAACTGAATCACTTTTAAAAAAGGAACTAGGATTTGAGGTTAGTGTTAATTGAAACACCTGAAATTATTAATTGATAAACTTAAAGATAATAAATTGAACAGAAAGACATTAATAATTTTACTAGTTGGATTGCTAAGTATATTCATAATTTTTATTTCAGAAATGGATTTTAATAAGAAAGATGATAATACAGAAATCACAAATTATAATACAGATGACTATTGCTTAATGTTGGAACAGAAAATTGAATCTTTTATAGAATCCATTGACGGAGCAGGTGATGCTAAAGTTGTAATTACACTTTCTGAAACAACAGAATACATATACGCAACGGATGACAAAGAAATAAAAAAAGGAAATGAAAATGGTGAGGATTGGACAATAGAAAACAATCATGTAATTATAAAGAATAGTAATGAAAATTCAGGTTTACTAATCAAAACCATTGAACCTAAAATTAGAGGAATAGCAATTGCCTGTACTGGTGGTGATGATATTCGTGTTCAAGAGCAAATATTTTCTGCTGTTAGTGCATTATTAAATATAAGTACTTCAGAAATTTCTATATCAAAATTAAATGTAAAGGAGTAAAAAATGAAAAGTAGAATAATTAACAAAAAACACATATTGTTTTTCACAATGTTAATCGCTTTAAGTGGTGCATTATTTATAAACTGGTACTACACCAATAATCAAAAAGACAATATTGAAGTTGAAACAACAGATAAACCATTTTTTGGTGAAGCACAGTATGTAAATTCAGGTTCTGTAACATCTGATGAACAGAATTTCTTTAATGAGGCGAATGTGAAAAGAACAAAAGCACATGATACTGCTCGTTCTGAATTAAATGAAATAATTAATAGTTCTAATTACGATAACGAAACAAAAAAACTTGCAAAAGAAAAACTAATATCTTTGTCAGAACAAATTAAAACAGAAACTGATATTGAAAATCTTATAACAGCTCAACTTGGAACTGAATGTCTTGTTACCTATAATCAAGAAACAATAGAAATTATCATTAATACTGATGCGATAAATGATAATGAAATCGTGAAAATTAAGAACATAGTAATTTCAAAAACAAAATTGTCTTCAGAGCAAATCTCAATCATTGAACTTAAATGATGTATATACAATAAAATATACATTTTCTATTGAATTTCTGCTTGCGAAGTGATATAATCAATTCAAACAAAATGTATCTACATTCGCACCGCAGAAAAATGAAAAACACTCCCTGTCATTTTCTCGGCGGGGAGTGTAATTTTTTTAGGAGGATATTATGACTCGTAAGGAAGAAAGAGAACTTGCATTTACACTTGTTTTTGAAAAGATTTTCAATAATGAACTTTCTGTTGAAGAAATTTTTAATAATGCTGTAGAAGCAAGAGTGATTGAAGAAAACACATTTGCATTTTCACTTGCACAATTAACCTATGAAAATTGCGAGGAAATAGATAAAATAATCAACGAGAACTCAGTTGGTTGGAAAGTTGAAAGATTACCAAAGGTTTCTCTCGCAATTATGCGCCTTGCTCTTTGTGAAATCCTTTATGTTCCATCAATTCCAAACGGTGTATCCATAAATGAGGCTGTTGAACTTGCAAAGAAATTTTCATCACAAGAAGATGCATCATTTATCAATGGTGTACTTGGAAAATATGTTAGAGAGATTGTTGCTGAATGAGTTACTTTCTTGGAATAGATACAAGTAATTATACGACATCTGTTGCTTTATATAATTCTGATACTAATGAAATAATAAGCAAGAAAAAGCTTCTTCCAGTTAAATCAGGAGAAAAAGGGATTCGTCAAAGTGATGCTGTATTTCATCATACCGTTCAACTTCCAGAACTAATGGATGAACTTTTTGATGGTAAACATTATAAAATTAATGGTATAGGTGTATCTACAAAACCTTGTAATGAAGAAGGTTCATATATGCCGTGCTTTCTCACGGGTATTTCTGTTGCCGTTTCATTATCAAATACACTCAATGTTCCTTTGTATCGATTTTCACATCAGGATGGTCACATTATAGCTGCACTATTTTCTGCTAATAAAATTGATATGATAAATCAAAAGTTTTTTGCATTTCATATATCTGGCGGAACATCTCAAACACTTTTGGTTGAGCCATATAACAAATATTTCAAGACAAAAATTATTTCTGATTCTCTTGACCTAAAGGCTGGACAAGCTGTTGACAGAGTTGGTGTATCTCTTGGGTTAAACTTCCCTTGTGGACCCGAGATTGAAAAACTTGCACTACAGAGCGGTAAAAAGCTTCAAAAAATTAAGGTTTTTCGTAGAGATGGCAATTTTAGCTTATCAGGTGTTGAAAATAAATGTAAAAAAATGCTTGACGACGGAGAAAAAGCAGAAGATATTTCTATGTTTTGCTTAAGTTATATATATTCTGCAATTGATGACACGGTTGGTGAAATTATAAAACAATATGGTAATTTACCAGTTGTTTTTTCTGGTGGTGTAATGTCTAATTCAATCATTAGAAATGAAATACAGAAAAAGTATAATTCATATTTTGCTGAGCCATATTATTCGTCTGACAATGCTTGTGGAATTGCGATTCTCGCATCAATTTGTGATAAAAGGAAATAAATATGCACGATACTGTTATATTAACTGTAACACAATTAAATCAATATGCTAAATCGATTATTGAGAATGATGTAAATCTCAATAATGTTTTTGTTGTGGGTGAAATTTCAAATTTTGTTGACCATTATAGAAGTGGACACCTGTATATGAGCATAAAGGATAGCCAATCAGTTATTAGTGCGGTGATGTTTGCAGGTAATGCTTCGAAACTTAAATTTAAACCTGAAAACGGTATGTCGGTTATTGTTCGTGGCCGTGTTTCCATTTATGAACGTGATGGAAAATATCAACTATATATTGATGATATGCAACCGGATGGAATTGGTTCATTGGCACTTGCTTTTGAACAGAGAAAAGAAAAACTTGCTAAATTAGGATTATTTGATATTGAACACAAAAAGAAAATACCTGAAATTCCACAAAAAATAGGTGTAATTTCATCACCAACAGGTGCAGCTTTTCAAGATGTATTAAATGTTCTAGGTAGAAGATTTCCTCTTGCTGAAATTGTTTTCGCTGGTGTTCAAGTACAGGGTGATGGTGCTGCTCCATCAATTATAAAAGCAATTAGAGACCTTAATACAACTGATGTTGATACAATTATTATTGCTCGTGGTGGTGGCTCTGTAGAGGATTTATGGCATTTTAACGATGAAAATCTTGCCTTAGCTATTTATAATTCACACATACCTATTATTTCAGGTGTAGGTCACGAAACTGACTTTACAATTTGTGACTTTGTGTCTGATTTACGTGCTCCAACGCCATCTGCTGCAGCAGAATTAGCTGTGCCTGATATAAAAGAAGAATATTACTATATATCATCACTGAAGAATACACTTAATAGTTTAATTGATATGTCTATTAATGAAAGAGAACATAATGTTAAACAATTGACCAACTCTCAGGTTTTAAAAAATCCACAAAAAATCATTGAAAACTGTGAGTTATATCTCGATGTTCTTCACTCAAAAATCAATAGTTCTTATAAAGATATATTAACTAATTATTCATCAAATTTTTATTCATTATGCTCTAAACTTGATTCATTAAGTCCGCTGAAAGTACTTTCTCGTGGATATTCTGTTGTAAGAAAAGACAGTAAAATCATTTCTAAACATAATGAACTATCACCAGGAGATAATGTTTCTATTCGTTTTTCTGATGGTGAAGTAAGTGCAAAAATTATTGAGGTGTAATTATGAAAATGACATATGAACAAGCAGAAAAAAGACTTGAAGAAATAGTATCAAAGCTTGAAGAGGGTTCTATTTCGCTTGAGGAATCAATGAAATTATATGAAGAAGGCATTAAACTTTCTGAATTTTGTATGCAACAACTTAAAAATGCAAAACAAAAAATTGTAGATATCAATGAGGTAAAAAAGGATGACTGATTTAAATCTATATATAAAAGAACAAGTTGCTTGTGTATCAAATAGACTAAATGAATTATTGTGCAATAAAATGGCAACAAGAGTTTTAGAAGCAATGCAATATAGCGTTGCAAATGGTGGAAAAAGAATTCGACCTATTCTTGCCATTGAATTTTCAAAAACTTGTAATGGTAACACATCTGCTGCACTCGATTTTGGTTGTGCAGTTGAAATGATACACACTTATTCTCTTATACATGATGATTTACCATGTATGGATAATGACGACATGAGAAGAGGAAAACCTTCTTGTCATATAGCATATGGTGAAGACAACGCATTGTTAGCTGGAGATGCATTATTAACAGAAGCATTTACAACTTTATCAAATACTAAAGGAGTATCTAGCGATAATATTGTTAAGGCAGTTTTACATCTCTCAACATACGCAGGAATAGACGGCATGGTTGGGGGACAGGTTTTAGATTTGCAATTTGAGGAAACTAAACCAACTGTCAATGAAATTTTAAAGATGTATTCTTTAAAAACATGTGGACTTATTAAAGCTTCTTGTGTTTTAGGTTGTTTGACCAGCGAAAATTGTAATGATAATATGATTAATGCCGCTATCAACTATGCTGAAAATTTGGGAATTGCCTTCCAAATACAAGACGATATTCTTGATATTGAAGGGGATTCTGCATCGCTTGGCAAACCTGTTGGTAGTGATGAAAAAAATGACAAATCTACTATAGTTAAATACTATGGGTTGGAAAAGTCAAAAGAAATGGTTAAAGAATATACCGACAAGGCAATTGCAAGTTTAGATGTGTTTGACGATACTAATGTGTTGAAAGAACTTGCATATATGCTTATAAATAGAAAAAATTGATTGGGGAAAACATTTTGAATAATTTTAAGTTTTTAGGTGAAATTAATTCACCAGATAAATTAAAAAAACTTAATATTGCTGAACTCGAAACTCTTGCTACCGAAATAAGAAGTTTTATGATTGATTCTGTATCTAAAACAGGTGGTCATTTATCTTCAAACCTTGGTGTAGTTGAACTTTCTATTGCTATGCATAAATGTTTTGATTCACCAAACGACAAAATTGTTTGGGATGTCGGTCATCAAATTTATACTCATAAGATACTTACTGGTAGAATGGATAAATTTGACACTTTGAGAACAGAAGATGGAATTTCAGGCTTCTGTGCACCAAATGAAAGTGAACATGATATATTCTACAGCGGACATTCAAGTACTTCTATTTCAGCTGCTCTGGGAATTGCTGAAGCAAATAAAATTAAAGGTAAAAAAGACTATACTATTGCTGTAATAGGTGACGGTGCATTAACGGGTGGTATGGCTTATGAAGCATTGAATAATGCAGGTCGTTCAGAAACAAGGTTGATTGTTGTATTAAACGATAACGAAATGTCGATATCAGAAAATGTCGGCTCAATGGCTCGTTATTTAGCTGTAGTCCGTGCAAACCCAAAATACAACAAATTGAAAGCACGAACAGAAAGAATATTGAACAAGATACCTTTAATTGGTTCACATATCGCAAATATAATTTCTCGAATAAAAACTGGTATTAAGAACACCATGTACGAAAGTACTTTTTTTGAGGATTTAGGTTTTAATTATATGGGACCAATTGATGGTCATAATCTAGAACATTTATGTGAGGCATTTTATTCTGCAAAACTTGCAAATGAACCTGTTTTGCTTCACATTAGCACAACAAAAGGCAAAGGATATGACTTTGCAGAAAAATCACCAAGCAAATACCATGGAATTTCAAAATTTGATGTTGTTAGTGGTGAATATATTGAGTCATCAACTAATTTTTCTAATGAATTCGGAAAAAAACTTTGTGAGTTAGCAGAAAATAATGATAAAATCTGTGCTGTTACTGCTGCAATGTCGTTAGGTACTGGTTTAAAGGATTTTTCTGAAAAATATAAGAATCGTTTTTATGACGTTGGTATTGCTGAGCAGCATGCAGTTACTTTTGCTTCTGGCCTTGCAAAAGGTGGAATGATTCCTGTATTTGCGGTTTATTCTACATTTTTACAAAGGGCATATGACCAATTAGTTCATGATGGCACTTTACAAAAGCAAAAAGTAATTATCGGTCTTGATAGAGCTGGTTTTGTTGGTGAAGATGGTGTTACACATCAAGGTATATTGGATGTTTCCTTCATTAATGGCATTCCTGATGTTACTGTTTATTCACCATTTACTTACGATAGGCTTAGAGTTGACCTTGAAAATTCAATTAATAACGCAACGAATCTTACTGTTATAAGATATCCACGTGGCAGTGAAACTAACTTACCAATTAATTATAAACTTTCAAATAATGATTATGATTATTTTGAAAATAGTAATGATATTTTACTAGTTTCCTATGGAAGAATTAGTGTTAACGTTTTAAATGCTATAGAAGAATTAAGAAAAAATGGTATAAATGCCTCTGCACTAATACTTCATAAAATTAAACCCATTCATTCAGATGTAATTAACTTTGCTTTAAGATATAATAATATCTATTTTTATGAGGAATCAATTAAATCGGGTGGCATAGGAGAGAGCTTTGCTGATTTGTTGCTTGCAAATGGGTTCAATAAAAGTTATTACCATATCGCAGTCAATGATGAATTTGTTTCTCATGCTTCTATTTCCTCATTAATGAATAGATATGGATTTGATACTGATAGCATAGTTAAAAGGATTATGGAGAAATCAAATGGCTGAAAAGAAAAGACTTGATACAGTTGTAGTCGATTTAGGTTTTGCAGAAACACGCTCTAAAGCATCTGCAATCATTATGTCGGGTGAAATTTATGTTAACGGACAAAAAGAAACTAAGGCAGGCTACACAGTAAAAGAAACAGATAAAATTGAATTTAAAGGCAAAAAAATGCCTTTTGTAAGTCGTGGTGGCTACAAACTTGAAAAAGCTATGAAATCATTTAATATTTCATTGAATGATTGTGTATGTATGGACATTGGTGCTTCAACAGGTGGCTTTACGGATTGTATGCTTCAATGTGGAGCATCGAAGGTTTACTCAATAGATGTAGGTTATGGTCAACTTGCATGGAAATTGCGTACTGACGAAAGAGTTGTAAATCTCGAAAGAACAAATTTTAGATATTTGACAAAAGAAACTATAACAGAAGAAATTGACTTCGCAAGTATTGATGTTTCTTTCATTTCTCTCACAAAAATTTTACCTGTACTTTTTGATTTTCTTAAAACAGGTGGTAAAACGGTTGCTTTAATTAAACCACAGTTTGAAGCAGGAAAAGACAAGGTTGGTAAAAAAGGCGTTGTCAGAGACATAAACACCCACAAAGAAGTCATTAATAAAATCGTTGATTTTGCTTTTCAAGAAGGTTTTTCTGTACTAAATCTCGATTTTTCTCCAATTCGAGGACCAGAGGGAAATATAGAATATTTAGTTTATCTTTCAAAAGAAACAGAAAAAAGTTTGTATATTACAAATGAAAATATTAACGATATTGTTGATAAATCTCATTTAACATTAAGTGGTGAATAAAATGAAAGTTGGTATTATACCAAATTTTACAAGAGAAAAAACTTTAGATGTTACAAAAAATGTCATCTATTATCTTGAAAAATTTAATATTGAGTATTGTTTTGATATGTCATCATTAAATATGTTTCCTATAAAAGTTGATAAAGATAAATTTTGTGACAATTTATATGAAACATCTGACCTGTTTATTGTTATCGGCGGTGATGGTTCATTTATACATGCTGCAAAAGATGCGGCAGTGCATAAAAAACCTGTTCTTTGCATTAATGCAGGTAATTTAGCGTTTTTGGCTGGTCTAGAAGGAAATGAACTTGATTTATTGAAAAAGCTTATTACAGGCGAATATATTCAAGATAGACGTATGATGCTTGAAGTTATATTAAAATCAAATGATAACGAACAACTTCTTGGTTATTGTTTAAATGACGTTGCAATTGCACGCTATGGAGATATAAAACTTATTGATTTAGATGTTTTTTGTAATGGAAGAAAAATTAACAGTTATCGAGGTGATGGTGTTGTTGTTGCAACTCCAACAGGCTCAACTGCTTATGCGTGGTCCGCAGGTGGTCCTGTAATTGACCCAGACTTAAAATGTATTACATTAACACCTATATGTACTCATTCACCACTTAACAGAACTCTTGTTTTCAATGAAAAATCTGTTATAACCGTAAAAGCAGCCAATGAATCACAAAAGATTTGTTTATCAACTGATGGTGATAAGTCATTGGAGCTTGACAATAAATTTGAAATTATCATCAGAGAGTCAAATTATTATGCTGAATTTATACGCATTAAATCTGACGAATTTTTCGATATACTAAACAGTAAATTAACTCAAAGGAGAATATAATCCCATGAAAAAAACAAGACATGAGCTTATTCTCAATTATATAAAAAACAATAATATCTCACGTCAGGAAGACATTATTAAAATGCTTTCTGATAATGGGTATAACGTTACACAAGCTACCATATCAAGAGATATTAAAGAATTAAAAATTATCAAGGAACATTTTGGCAAGAACGATATTAGGTACGCAGTCAGTGAAAAAATTGATAATGAGGATAATTATAAAATGATTTTTACTCGCTCTGCAATTTCTGCAAATGCTGCTATGAATATTATTGTTGTGAAATGTTATTCTGGTACAGCAAATGCCGCTTGTATTGCTCTTGACAGTATGAATTTACCAGGGCTTGTAGGAACAATAGCGGGTGACGACACAATCTTTGTTGCATGTAAAGATATTGATGCAACAACACATATTATACACACAATTAATTCATTACTTAAAGGTTGATATTTATGCTTTCAAACCTTAAAATTTCAAATATAGCCATTATAAAAGAAGCTGTTGTTGAGTTTGACAACGGCTTGAATGTGTTAACTGGTGAAACTGGTGCAGGTAAATCAATCATAATTGATGCTATTAATGCTATTTTAGGCGAAAGAACATCACGTGAGCTTATTAGAACAGGTTGTGATAGTGCTGAAGTTTCTGCATTTTTTGATGACATAAACGATAATGTAATATCTGTTTTAAGTGAAATAGGAATTGATTGTGAAGATAATTCATTAGCAGTTACAAGAAAAATTTCCAATGATGGTAAAAACACCTGTAAAGTCAATGGTGTTTCTGTAACTGTATCAATGTTAAAAAAGATTGGTCAAACACTGATAAATGTACATGGACAACTTGATAACCATAACTTATTAAATGATGAATTACATTATACATACATCGATAGTTTTGCAGAAAATTGGGACTTAAAATCTGCATATTTAACTTCATATAACGATTATTGTAATTGCAAAAAAATACTTGATAGTTTAATGGTAAACGAAAGTGAAAAAGCAAGAAAAATCGATTTGCTCACATATCAAATAAATGAAATTCTTGATGCCAATATTGAAATAGGTGAGTGGGAAAAACTTGAAAACCGTAAAAAGATTCTGCAAAATGCTGAGCAATTGTTAAACTGTGTTAATACTGCAATTGAAATTTTTGATGGTAGTGACAATTTTAATGGTGTTGCTGAAATGCTTAGCACAGCATCAAATTCACTTATGAAAGCATCTTATTTTAACGATGAGTTAACTGAAATTTCCAACTCTGTTACTGATATGGCATATAATATCAGTGATTACACAAGTGAATTAAAGGATTTTGTGTATAATTTTTATGTTAATCCTGCAGAACTTGATGAAATAGAGGATAGATTAAACATTCTCTTTAAATTATCAAAAAAATACGGCTCAACTGAGGAAGAAATACTTTCATATCTTGATAATGCACAAAAAGAACTTGATGCAATAACATTTTCTGATAAGAAAAAAGAAGAACTTGAAATTGAACTTGCTGAAAAATATAAAGTACTTGATAAAGCGTCTAAACTGCTTTCAGAAAATCGTAAAAAGTATAGTGAACTTTTTATACATGAAGTTAAAAACGAATTATCATTTCTTAATATGTCATCAATAGAGTTTAAAGTAATTCAAAATAAAAAATCATTTGATGAAACTGGCGCTGATGAAATCTACTTTTTGATTTCTGCTAATG
Organism: uncultured Clostridia bacterium; assembly: GCA_937877675.1. Lineage (GTDB taxonomy): Bacteria > Bacillota > Clostridia > Oscillospirales > Acutalibacteraceae > Fimenecus. The sequence continues at coordinate 29,930 of CALEIS010000090.1, forward strand.
CGGGTGAAGAAGCAAAACCACTTTCAAAGATTGCATCAGGTGGTGAACTTTCACGAATTATGCTTGCAATTAAGAATGTTCTAGCATCAAAAGATAATATTCAAACGCTAATTTTTGACGAAGTTGATACAGGTGTTAGTGGTCGTGCTGCACAGAAAATAGGAATTAAGCTTAAAGAAGTTTCTAAAGACCGTCAAGTACTTTGTGTTACTCATTTGGCACAAATTGCGTGTTTCGCAGATAATCATTTCTTGATTTCTAAATCTGAAAGTAATAATAAGACATATACAAAAGTCGAGAATCTTGATAATAATGGAAAAATCCATGAACTAGCAAGAATTATTGGTGGAATTGAGGCTACGCAGCTATCTCTTGACACTGCAGCTGAAATGATTGAAAATGCTAAAAATTATTGACAATTTAATTTAATTGTGTATAATAATCTCAATGACTTTGAAGCGAAGAAGTAATAAGATGTTTATAGTTATAGAGAGTGTTCGGTTGGTGTAAGAACACACATAATGCTTATGAAATACATCGTGGAGTTGCACTTTTGAAATAGTAGTAGGAAGTGTCGGGTGTACCCGTTATAGTACGGAGTAATGAAAGTTACTCGTTAAGGCTGTTTATCGTGAGGTAACAGTAAACTGAGGTGGTAACACGAAATTTTTTCGTCCTCTGCATTCAAGCAGGGGACTTTATTATTTTTAAGGAGTAGAAAAATGAAGGTTTATGAAGAACTCGTTGCTCGTGGTCTTATTGCACAGGTAACAAATGAAGAAGAAATTAGAAATCTTGTTAATGAAGGTAAAGCTGTATTCTATATCGGTTTTGACCCAACAGCAGATAGCTTACATGTTGGTCATTTTATGGCACTTTGCCTTATGAAGAGATTACAGATGGCAGGTAATAAGCCAATCGCTCTTATCGGTGGCGGTACTGCTATGATTGGTGACCCATCAGGTCGTTCTGATATGCGTCAGATGATGACAAAAGAAACAATTCAGCACAACTGTGATTGCTTCAAAAAGCAAATGAGCCGTTTCATCGACTTTTCTGAAGGTAAGGCACTTATGGTTAATAACGCTGACTGGCTTCTTGACCTTAATTATATTGAGGTTCTTCGTGAAGTTGGTGCATGCTTTAGTGTTAACAGAATGCTTTCTGCAGAATGCTATAAACAGAGAATGGAAAAGGGCCTTTCTTTCCTTGAATTCAACTATATGATTATGCAGAGTTATGACTTCTATGAACTTTTCCAGAAATATGGTTGTAATATGCAATTCGGTGGTGATGACCAGTGGAGCAATATGCTTGGTGGTACTGAACTTATCCGTAGAAAGCTTGGTAAAGATGCACATGCTATGACAATCACTCTTCTTCTTAACTCAGAAGGTAAAAAGATGGGTAAAACACAGTCAGGTGCAGTTTGGCTTGACCCAGAAAAGACATCACCATTTGATTTCTATCAGTACTGGAGAAATGTTGACGATGCTGACGTTCTTAAATGTATCAGAATGCTTACATTCTTACCAATTGAAGAAATCGAAAAGATGGATTCATGGGAAGGTAGTCAGTTAAATACCGCAAAAGAAATTCTTGCTTTTGAGCTTACAAAGCTTGTTCACGGCGAAGAAGAGGCTAATAAGGCTCAGGAAGGCGCTAGAGCACTTTTCTCAGGTAAGGGTAATACAGAGAATATGCCAACAGTAGAACTTGTTGCAGACGATTTTAACGAAGATAAAGTACTTGTTGCTGACATTATGATTAAAGCAGGTATTGCAAAATCAAAGGGTGAGTGCAGACGACTTATCGAGCAGGGTGGCGTATCTGTTGATGACGAAAAGGTTACAGAGCCATTTAAAGCACTCGGGAAGGCTGATTTTGAAAAAGGATATGTAATCCTTAAAAAAGGTAAAAAAGTCTTCTACAAGGCAATTTTAGCTTAATAAATAGCATATATAAGGAAAGGCTTACTGATTGATTTCAGTAAGCCTTAAAATTTTGTTGTTATTTAATTATGAATTAAGTGCAGAATAAACTGCGTCACCATCATGGCTGTAAACAAGAACTGAAATATCAACTTCGGATGTTGTAATCATTCGCACTTCAACATTTGTTGATGCAATAGCGGAGAATACTTTCGATGCAACACCTGGACAATTTTTCATTCCTTCACCGAAAACTGAAATCTTTGTGTTACCACTACTGATTGCAAGTTTAAGTTCAGGATGAAGTTCACGAAGCTTTGATGCTGTTTCAAAAACTTTGCCTAAATCTTCATCATTAACTGTGAATGAAAGATTTGATGTCTTACCCTGTGGAGGATTTTGTGAAATCATATCAACATCAATTCCTGCATTTGAAAGCATTTCAAAAATTTGAGCAACAACTTTGAAATCAGCAGGGGAATCGTTAATTGAAATAAGTGTCACATTTTCAATCATAGTAATATTATCAATATTTTGCATTATAAATCCTCCTTATTCATTTACTAAATCTTTCATTGAGTAAAATCCTGGTTCTTTTCCAACAAGAAACAATCCTGCATTAACTGAACCGTTTGCGAATAACTGTTTTGAATAAGCTGAATGGGAAATCTTAATAACTTCATCAGGACCTGCAAAGATTATTTCGTGTTCACCAACAATTGTACCACCACGAACAGCGTGAATACCAATCTCATTTTTAGTTCTCTTCATTCGTTTAGAATGACGGTCAAACTCATAAATTGGTTTCTCTTGGAGTGCTTCTGAAATTGAATCAGCAAGCATCAATGCTGTACCACTTGGCGCATCAATTTTTTGGTTGTGATGAGCCTCAACAATTTCAATGTCAAAGCTACCTTCTAGAACTTTTGCAGCTTTTTTAGCAAGTTCTGATACAAGGCTGACACCAATTGACATATTTGCAGAGAAGAAAAGGGGAACATCATTTGAAGCAGATTTTATATCTTCAATTTGTTGTTCGTTTAATCCTGTTGTAGCAATAACAGCAGGGATTTTCTTTGATTTTGCAAAATTCAGCAAATCTTCAAGCACTGATGGATGTGAAAAGTCAATAATCACATCTGCATCAACATTTATGTCATTGAATGATTTGAAAATAGGAAATGAACACTCTGCATAAGCTAAATCAACACCTGCTACAATTTCACAATCATTTCTATTTTCAACACAACTTGTAATTGCTTTGCCCATTTTACCAAGGGCACCGCTCAAAATAATCCTTGTCATTTTTTCACGTCCAACAATAAAATTAGATTAATTCATATTTCTTGAGAATAGACTCAAGTTTTGCAGTTTTTGCATCTTCCATCTCGCAAAGTGGCATACGAAGAGGACCAACATCAAAGCCCATCATTCTCATAGCAACTTTAACTGGAATTGGATTAACATCCATAAACATTGCATTGATAAGCTCAAGATATTTAAGCTGAAGTTCAGCACTTTCTTTAACTTTACCTTCAAGATAAAGACTAGGAATATCGTGTGCAAGTTTAGGACAGATATTTGAAAGAACAGAAATTACACCTTTACCACCAAGTGACATAAGAGGTACTATCTGGTCATCATTACCTGAGTAAACGTCAAGTTTGTCACCACAAAGAGCTATTGTTTCAGCAATCTGTGAAATATTACCACTTGCTTCTTTTGTAGCAATAATAT
>CALEIS010000091.1 GCA_937877675.1 uncultured Clostridia bacterium
GGGAGCTGGCAAATGCGTAGCATTTGACTGAGGGGGGTAAAATATTAAACATCCCCAACAAACTCCAAATTATCTAACTATTTTACTGCATAGAAAGGAAAGAAAAACAGCCTTCCACGTTAGTAAGGCTGTTTCATTAGCTTATTCTGTTTTATATTTTTCTGCTTGAAGATTAAACATGTAGGCATAAGTGCCGTTTAATTCCATCAATTCACTATGACTACCACTTTCAATGATTCTACCGTTTTCCATAACATAAATTCTGTCGGCATTAACAGTAGTTGAGAGACGGTGAGAAATGAAAATAACGGTTTTCTTGTCTGCTGCCTCAATCATAGCCTGATTAAGATTGTATTCAGCCACAGGGTCAAGGTTTGCGCTTGGCTCATCAAGAATAACATAAGGACAGTCCTTATAGAAAGCACGTGCAATTGCCGTTTTCTGTGCCTCACCACCGGAGAACATAACACCTTCGTCATCAAATTCTCTTAAAAGCTCGGTGTTTATTCCGTTTTTAAGTTCCTTGTTAAATCCGCTGTGTTTAAGTGCATCCCAAACTCTTTCTTCATCAGGGTTTACATCAAGAGCAACATTTTCACCAAGGCTACAAGAGAAAATTTGGAAATCTTGGAAGACCGCTGCAAATCTGTCACGATGTGAGTCGGCAGTTGCATTTTTAATGTTTTCACCATCAATTAAGATTTCACCTTCAGTTGCATCATAAAGTCTTAACAGCAAGTTGGTAAGTGTGGTTTTTCCTGCACCATTGTAACCAACAAGAGCAATTTTCTCATAAGGTTTAATGGTGAGGTTAATATCTTCAAGTGTGGGTCTATCGTTGTTTGGATAAGTGAATGAAAGATTTTTAATAACGATTTCCTTAGGCTCGGTTTTTTGTGCCTTTTTGCCACCGTTTTTGATTTTAAAGTCTGCACCTAAGAATTCACGATATTTATCAATCATTTTTGCCTGTTCGGAGAAACGAGCCAAAGCCCATATTGTAAGGAACTGGAATGACATAGCAACTGCATGAGCACCATTGAATGTTGCAACAAAATCACCTGCAGAAAGGTCACCTTTAATAAGTACACAATATCCAAGATAGAGTGGAAGAATAAACATAAATCCAAGTCCCTGAACACCGACTTTTTGTGTACAGTTGAGAGCAGAAATTTTATCCCAGTATTTCTTTTGGTTATTGATAACATCATCTGCTGCATCGTTATATCTGTCAATAAGCAGGGGAGAGATGTTATTCATTCTAACTTCCTTTGCATAGTCCTGTAAATAGAATACACGCTGGAAATAGTCGCTTCGTCTGTGATATTTTGCGTTGTCAATTCGTCTTTCCATCATAAGAGTACCAACCTTTTTACTGATTGGAAGAAAAACACAAATCACAACAAGAATAATCGCTAAACACCATGGGTCAATGGTCAATAATACTGATGAAACAGTGATAAGTGAGATAATGTGTCCCACATACATTCTCACAAGTCCTAAAAGGTTTTGAATATTACCTGATGAGGATTCAATAGTGAGAATAAAATTGTTGTAAAATTCAGGGTTGTCATAGGATTCAAGGTCAAGACTTCTTGCCTTGTCGTAAAGTTTCTTGTTAAGTCCGTAGTAGAGCTTCTCTCTTTCCATATTCCAGTAGAATTCACGGAAAAGCCATGAAAATACTGTGGAAAGAATCAAAACAAGACCAATTACAATAACAGCATAAAAAATCCTGTTAAGATTAGTACCTTCTGTTACCACATCGATAATATACTTAACACCGATAACTTTGATAAGATTGTTGGGGAGAATCATTAAAAGTCCCCACATAAATTCACCCAATACTAAAAATGGAGAAACGCTGAAAAGCAGTTTGATAAAGAAGAAAATATTGGATGGCATTGAGTGTAATGTCTTTTCTTTTTGTTTCTTTTTAAACATTCTCTGCCACCTCACTTTCACCCTTATAACTTGATGCCTGTAAGGTAAACATTTTGTTATATTCACCATTCTGTGCCATCAATTCCTGATGACTACCACTTTCAAGGATTGTCCCGTTGCCGATAACAATAATTCTGTCAGAAAGAACAGCACTTGAAAGTCGGTGTGAAATGTAAATAACCGTTTTGTCCTTTGTAACATCTATTAAGTTTTCATACATCTTATATTCTGCAATAGGGTCAAGAGCAGAGCTTGGCTCGTCAAGAATTGCAATTTGGAAATCTCGTGCAAAAAGTCTTGCAGCAGAAACCTTTTGATTTTCGCCACCGGAAAGACCTGCACCATCAATTTCAAATTCACGGGTCAGCACTGTATCAGCACCCTTTGGCAGACTTTCCACTTTTTTCCATACTCCACTACGACGAAGTGCTTCTTCTGCAATCTTCTTTTCGTCTTCTGTGCATTCGTGACACATAATGTTTTCGTTAACAGAAACCGCAAAGTTTTTGTAGTCTTGGAAAACTGTTGCATAAGCATTACGAAGTGAATTCACATTATATTCTTTAACATTGATTCCGTTGTAAAGAATTTCACCTTCGTCGGGGTCATAGAATCTTAAAAGCAATTTAACAAGTGTGGATTTACCTGCACCGTTAACACCGACTACGGCAATAGTTTCACCTTTTGTAATCTTAAATGAAATGTTTTTAAGAATTGTTCTGTTTGTGTCAGGATAGCCGAATGTAACATTTTTAAATTCAAGACTTTCGAATTCTCCTGCATCCTTACCACCATCAGTAATCTTAGGCTCATAGTCAAAGAAATCTTTTAAATTCTGGAAGAAAAGAGCCATCTGTGTCATTTCATCAAATGCCTCAGCAATACTGAGTGTTGAATCACGTACAGAGTTGATTGATGAAAGTACAACAGAGAAATTGGAAATTGAGAGTGATTTTGTAAAAATGAACTGATATCCCGCAAAAGCATAAGTGCCGATAATCGGAATAAAATCACTTAAAAGTGAGCTTAACATACTGTACATGAAAAGCTTGACACCATATTTTTTAAGGATAACAACATTGGCATCAATGGCAGCCTTAAATCTTTTAATAAGAACAGCAAAAATATTGGATGTTCTCATATCCTTTGAGAATTCTTTTAGAAACATTGTTCTCTGAATATATGCCTTAATACGGTTGTTTGTTGTCATTTCAAGGTCACGTTTATAAACTGCCTTGCTTTTGAAAATTTCCACAACAAAAACAAGAGTAACAGGTAAAAGGAATAATAAATACATTGGGCTAATAACTGTAACTGTTGCGATAACACAGATAAGAGCAATAATGCCACCTACAACCGCAGCAACATCCCAACAAATAAGGTCATAATAACTTGATGAAAGCACAAGAGTTGCTCGTTGGTATTTATCGTAAAATTCGGGGTTTTCATAACAACTTACATCAAGGCTTGTTGCCTTTTCAAATATTTTATTATTGACTCTCTTCAACACGACCTTTGAAGAAATAAGTCTTGTTCTCTCAGCATAAGCAGAAATCACATTGACAGTTAAATATGTTGCGAAGAAAAGCAGAAGATATTTAAAATAAGTCTTAAAATCTGCGTTACCATCAATAATGCTTAGAAGAACCTTCAAAAATAAAATGTTCTGGACATACATTGATAAAACTTTGTTAGATATTTCTGTGACAAAATAGCCTATTAAAAGTTTTTTGTCTGCTTCCCATACCAACTTAATAGCATACATAACGTTTTTAAACACGGGAACTTTAACAGGCTCATGAAGTTTAATCCATCTCATTTTCAATTCTCACTTTCTATGATAAATATTGATAAAAGATGTTGTTTAATTAGGTATAAATTATAATACGAGAAAAAAATAAATGTCAAGGAAATCTGTGGGTTTTTTTTAGTTTTGCTGTATAATATAGTGAAAGGAAAAAATGAAGGAGGCGAGAGCGTGAAAGAGGATGAAATCATCAGACAATTAAAAGAAAGAAAACAACAAGGCATTGAAGACTTGTTGCTTTACTATGGCCCATTAATGCGATACATAATTTATCCTATTGTAACCAATACAGAGGATGTAGAGGAATGTCTTAATGAAGTGGCAATGCGTGTGTGGGAGAAGATAGAGTTGTATGATGCACAGCGTGGGAACTGGAATTCGTGGTTGACCGCTCTCACAAGAAATGTTGCATTAAATAAGGCGAAATCCGTACAAAAATATAATCTGAATGATGAACTGACAGAAACACTTTCATCAACTGAACCAAGTCCGGAAGATGATGTGTTACAAAAAGAGATAAAAGAGGCATTATTATCAGCATTGAATGGGTTATCTAAAAAAGACAGAATAATTTTTTATCGAAAATATTATTATATGCAGTCAACAATGCAAATCGCATCCGAATTAGGAATAAGCAACCGAGCGGTTGAGGGAAAACTTTACAGAATAAAAAAGAAGTTAAGAAAAATATTGGGAGGCGAAGAAAATGAATAATAAGAAATCAAATAATTTTAATGATGAATGTTATGAATGTATATTTATTGACAACCCCGACCTTCCTGTTGAAAGCGTTGTAAAGAATGTGACACCTTGGACTGAGGCAATAAAAAAAGTTTTTGTTGGAATGATTTTTCGAAATATCAGGTTGGAATTTCTTTTGCTTGACGAAATCTTGCCCTCAATAGGTGCGATTTTAGTAGTAATGGGATTGTCAAGTCTTAAAAAAGAAAACAAATGGTTCAGAGCTTGCTACACATTTTCTTTGATAGAAACAACTTGTCATATAGTTTCTTTAGGTGTTAAAGCAACAATTTATAATAATACAATTACGGAAAGTGCACCATGGGTATTTTTCTTGGCTTTGGCCGTTACAGTATCATTTGCATCGCTTTTCTGTTTGTGGAAAGCTATTTGTCAGGTGCAGGTGAAAGCAGGAGTGCAACCTCATTGCAAATCGCTAATTGTGCTTATGTTTTGGTCAGCCATAATAGTGTTTTTGTCTTTCTTTAGAACAGTATCTTGGTTAACAGGTGTGGTTCTTTTAGTTTCATATGTTGTGATTATTGTTTGTTTTGTCAAAACAACTAAAGAGATTGGTGTGGCAGGATATGTTATTACACCAGTATCATATAACAGGAGAAACGCTTTGTTGCCGGTGTTATTATCTTGCTTTATGATTGCAATTCCTGTGGGTACATATAGCATGTATGGTCAATATGATATGGAGTGGACTGAAGTTGCAGAAACAAGCAATTCAAGTGAAGTAACGGACACCAAGGAAAAACTTTTAAAATTAGGCTTTCCACAAGAGGTTTTAAATGATTTGAGTGACGATGATATATTAGTGTGCAAAGATGCAGTATATGTAGTTACTGAAACACAGGAAAGCCCCCATGAGGGATTGTTCAATTCCAATGATGCAAAATTGTTACTTTCAAATGTTGCAATTAAGCTATCTAATGGTAATTGGGAGATTTTTCAACATTTTCGTTGGGAAGGTAATCGTGTATTTTACGGAACAGAACTTATGAGTTTGTGGCCGGCATATTATAAAGATTATTCAGCGAGAAACAGTGAGTTCAGAGGCGCTTTGCTGTGTGAAATGAACGAAAAATCTTTTGAGGCAGATTATGTTACTCTGACAGAAGAAACTTTTGTTTCAAATTCTATTTTCTTTGGAAGACAAGAGGAAACCAGAATTTTTGGGGAGTTTTCTCTTCCGAGAAATAGTAAAAATTGCAGGGGATATATCGCTTACGGTGTTGATGTTTATAATACCGGCAGGATATTTAATATTGTGACAGATTATCGTTATCCTAATTACCCTTGCTTTCCAGTTTTAACGGCAAAGGAATATGGAAAAACTGGTGCTTGGGAATCTAAACCACCGTTTAATCTTAGACAAGAACAATTGATTGTGCATTGGGAAGAAATACAGAAATAAAGATATAGGGGACAGGGATAAAAACCTGTTCCTTTTTTGAGCAAAAAAAACGCCCACTATGGGACGGTAATAAACACATTATAAAAAAGAAATAACCCTCGGAGTCGATGTTTCTTTACACACCTTTCACTGACTCGGAGGGTTACTTCTGTTCACTCTTGATATCTAACATCTTTTTATTTACCTCTCATTCTACAGATTTTTCTTTGTCTTCCCAAACTTTGATTTTCAACTCCACTACACTCTCTACAGTCATCAATATTCTCGAAAAGCGAGACCCTTTAATGCATCAGAACCTAATTTTCAATTTTTGGAAGACCTTCGATTGGTTCTTCGTTAAAAAACAATTTTTAGTTTACAAGCATTTATCTATATAAATTTTTTAAATCATTTTCGTCTGTGCTGCTTGTTACACTTAATTACTTCTTTAAAACTAAACTCTGTTTTTTTAAAAGAACCTTTGTGATTTACCTGTACATTGGAATCACCGTTTCCTTTCTGTGTCTATAATATAACACAGAAAAAAGTCTTTTTCAATATGTAATTTTGTACAAAGTTGATACTTTTCTTTTATTTAATACGGAGATTTTGTATATTATGCCAATGAAACTTTTGAAATTCTATTGACTTTTCATAAAAAATTTGATATCCTAATTATGTTGGGCGTTTAAAAACGCCCTTATTTTTTTATTAATATGCATTCAGCATTCTCTCATATTCTTCATCTGTTATGTGCATTACTGAGCCATGACGAGGACAAAGATGGTCGAGAGAATGTTTTTCTTTATCCACTTTTGTGAAATGGATTAAATCATCGGATTCCTGCATAAAATATCCACCTGCATGGAATTGGTCAGCAATAAGTACATACTTGTTTGTATTGAGGATTTTATATGTACAATGACCTTCAAGCGCAGTATCGGCAAGTGAAATTCTATTGTTTTCAGGTTCACAGTATGGACCTGTAAGGTTATCGGAAATAACATAGCAGATACCGTCTTGCTTTTCATCAGCAACAAAAAGATAAAATTTTCCGTCTTTTTTTATTATGTCACCGTCAATGGCAGCCATACCACTTGTAGGATTATAGAGAATCTGTGGTTCAGTTGTAAGTGTTTTAAAATCTTTGGTATAAGCATACCAAGGGATTGTGTGCCAACCCTCGTCTTCGTTATTGTTGCTCCAATATATCATATATTCCTGTCTGTTTTCGTCAAAAACAACTTGTGGAGCCCACACACGATTTGCAGTTTTTGTAGCTTCAAACTGTGAAAAGTCAATTATTCTTTCGTTTTCCCAGTGGATAAGGTCAACGCTGTCCCATACAACCATAGAGTTGTTGCTTGCCCAACCATCATAGCAACGCATATCTGTTGCGATTATATGAAAAACTCCATCCTGACCACGGAAAATATATGGGTCACGACAACATTTTTTGCCAAGTGTCTGAATTATCACAGCCTCATTGTTGTTTAATGCAGTAAAATTATATCCATCCTGGGAAACGGCAAAGTGTACAGATTCATTTTCCGGCTCATTTCCCGTGAAATAACAGAAAAGATATTTAGTCAGTTTCATTTTGATATGCTCCGTTTTTTCTTATTATAAATCACAAAATATGCAATTGTCTGTGCTATGAATGTGATTGCCCATGAGATTGTGTATGAGTGATATAACCATTCAGGTGTATGAAACTGTGGCAATTGAAAAATTGTGTAAATCCAACCTATTCTGAAACCACATACACCAATAATTGAAATAACCATAGGTGCAAAGGATACACCCATGCCACGAAGTCCACCACCTGATACATCCATAAGACCCAATAAACAGAATGGGATGAAAAGACAGCTCATTCTCAGAAGTCCGCTTTCAATGGCTTCAGGGGAATCGGTTATGTAAATGGAAAGCAACTGCGGACCAAACAGATATACAAGTGTTGATATTGTAATGCCTATTACAAATACACAGCCAAGGCACATAAGAAAAACTTTTTTTGCTCGTTTGTACTGATTTGCACCGATATTCTGTCCTGTGAAATTAAGTGTTGTCTGATGGAATGCGTTGAGAATTACATAAACAAAGCCTTCAATATTCAGTGCCGCCGCATTACCTGACATAACTATTGAACCAAAAGAATTGATTGATGACTGGATAATAACGTTTGATATTGAGAAAAGTGAACCCTGAATACCTGCAGGAAGACCAACCTTAACAATCTGCAACAATTCGTCTTTATAAAATTTAATTTGTGATAAATGAAGCTTACACGCATCATCACGTTTTATAACTGCAACCATAACAAGTATTGCAGAAACAGCCTGTGAAATGGTGGTTGCCAATGCAACACCTGCAACATTAAGGTGAAAAACAGTGACAAAAATCACATTAAGCACCACATTTATAACTCCTGCTATTGTCAGGAATATAAGAGGGGATTTTGTATCACCTGATGCACGAAGAATTGAAGCACAGAAATTGTAAATCATCATAAAGATAATTCCTGCAAAATAGATTTTCATATAAAGTGCAGAAAGGGGAAGTACATCATCAGGTGTTTTCATCCATATAAGGAATGTTTCAGAAAGAAATACGCCAACAACCGTAAGAATAACACCGCCGAGAAGTGCTGTGGGGATTGCAGTATGAACAACACGGTGAGTTTTACCCGTATCACCGGCACCGATAGCCTGTGCCACGGCAACACCAGAACCTACGGACAAACCGATAAAAAGGTTTACGATAAGATTTGTGATTGAAGTTGTAGCCCCAACAGCAGCAACGGAAATACTTCCGCAAAACCGACCTACAATAACAAGGTCAGCTGCATTGAAAAGGAGCTGTAAGATTCCTGTCAGAATAATTGGAACTGTATATGCAATAACGTTTTTGAACAAAGACCCGTTAAGCATATCAATGTTTCGTTTGCTCATAACATCGCCTTAGTTTCTTGTAAATAAAATATAGTTGCCGTTTTACTTTGATTCTTTATTTCTTTTTTCAGGAATAACGAAGATGAATAAAAGAGAGCTTAAAAGAAGAAGCATAGGATAGAAAAGCTTTGAAATAATCTGGAATGCTGTCATTTCATATCCTAATGTATTTACAACTGAAAGTGCCACAAGAATCTGTGCACCATATGGCAAGAAGCCTTGAGAAATACATGAGAATGTATCCAGAATTGATGCTGTTTTTCTTGGGCTGACACCAAAATCCTTTGCCATTTCACTTGCAATGGGGTTAGCCATAACAATTGCAACAGTGTTGTTTGCTGTTGCGATATCCATAAGACCAACTAAGAGACCGATGCCAAGCTGACCGCTTTTTTTGCCTCTGAAAATTCGTCGGATTCCGTTAAGCAAAGCTTCAAATCCGCCGTTATACTTGATAAGCGCACCGAGTGCAGCAACGAGCACCGCAACCATTGCGGTCTCAAACATACCTGAAGCACCGCTTCCCATACCTGAAAGCAGATCCGGGAAATTAACAGCACCTGTAGCAAGCATGTTATCTTTCGAAAGAACTCTACTAAACATATTGTTTGATTTGATATTAGCAGAACTCCTCAAATATACTAAATGCAATTGTTCACAGTAATGTGGTATAAAGTCAAAACATTTAATCTATTTAATATTTTAATCAAAGTATACGTATCATCAATAGGCTTAACATTAGTTAACTTGACAATAGACCTTGTAATAATTGACGCTACTATTATTGCTACTAATGAATTTTTTGCCCCACCTATACAAGCTCCTCCTCTTACACTTTTGCCACCATTAATACACAATATTTCCCTCATACAAAACACCTCTTTAAAGGATTATATAACAATTATAATTAAACAATATATCGATTATTCAAACACGCTTCAAAATAAGAATAATCATGAAAAAGACCATAAAAAAAGTATCCAAGTCCGAAGACC
>CALEIS010000092.1 GCA_937877675.1 uncultured Clostridia bacterium
CAACAACGCCGTTGATAATAATCATTTTACCATTTTCGTCAAACTCATAATATCCAACTGCAATTGGTGTGCCATCGGCATATGTAAGGCCGTTGATTCTTGCTTCATTGAGATAAACAGTTTTGTTTTTAACAATTTCATGTCTGTCACCAATGAAATAGAAATCACCATTAAATTCAACAAGCTGGTATGCTTTTTGCATTACATCGTCTTTATAGAAATGATTATCTTTTATGCCAGTGAATTTTTGAACAGGTACCGGGTAATTGAAATACTTGTTAGCACTATTGAATGGCTTAGAAAGTATAAGTCCGGTATATTTAATATATTCCCATTCTTCCTCTGTACCGCCATAATAAATATCAATAGACATTGAATAACTGTAGAATGCCCACCATCCGATAGTTGTTAAGCTTCGTGGCCAAAATACCTCTTTTATATTGCGACAATCTTCAAAGGCTTCCATTTCAAGCTCTGTAACACCTTCACAGAGTACTATGGTTTCAAGATTATTGCAATTTTTAAATGCACCCGAGCTTACAACTGACATACTACTTGGAATTGTTACAATTCTAAGGTTATCACAACTAGCAAAAGCATACTCTCCAAGTGTCTGAACACCATAAGGGATATCAATACTTGTGAGTCCGTCACAATTTGTGAATGCATTATGACCTATTGCTGTTACGGTATAAGGAATTTCCACCCTTTTAATACCAATGCAATCTACAAAAGCATCATTACCAATTGTTGTTACACCATCTTCAATAATAAGCTTTTTGATTTCTGTTTTAAAGTCGTTCCATGGGGTGTATTCTTCTTCAGCAATATCATAATCGTACATAGCACCTGTACCTGAAATTACCAAAGTGCCTGTATCACCATAAAATGTCCATGTAAGATTATCACCGCATTTACCTGAAGCAGACTGAACACCGGAATAATCAAATTTGAATATTGCATCTGTTAAGCAAGAGTTACCGCTTTCAATCACAATTTTGTTCCAATCTTCCAATGTTCCTAAATACTGAACATCAGTAAGTTTATAACATCCATTGAATGCGTTGTATTTAATTTCCGTTACTGTCTTTGGGACTGTAAGATTTGTAAGTAAGGTGCAATTTTCAAAAGCACACTCACCAATTACAGCCACATTTTTACCGAGAACAACTTTTACAAGAGAGCTACAACCAACGAAAGCACTAGAAGCAATTTCAGTTACCGTATCTGGAACAGTATAATTTGTCATTTTGTTGCCTACAGGACATTCAATAAGTTTTGTTTTATCCTTATTGAAAAGCACACCGTACTCATCACTTGAATAATGCTGATTATCCTCATCAACAATAAACTTTTCGAGATTATCACAATATGCAAATGCACTGAAATTGATACTTGCTACAGTGTCACCAATTTCAATACTTGTAAGGTTTGAGCAATCAAGAAATGCACATGCACCAATTGTTGTTACACCATCTTCAATAACGACTGACTTAGTATCATATGCAAACATTTCCCAAGGACGATCAATAACATATATCTCCCAATGATGGTCCCAATCACACTCATAGTTAGCCATGGCACCAGTGCCGGAAATTATCAATGTTCCTGTAACAGTATCAAATTTCCAAGTAACATTTTCACCACAAGAACCTGATGGATGATATGCTTCATCTGAACAATAAACTGTATAATACTTCAAACTACTAGCATAGTCACCATCATCATTATCTTCTAACAACTTCTTCCACTGAGCTAATGTACCTTTGTAATAAACAATTGTTTCGTTTCGTGAAATTATGTATGTGTCCGTTGTAGTTACAGTAGTAGGAATAGTTAAGGATTCCAGTTTGCCACAACCTACAAACGCGCCATAAGAAATTGTTGTTACACCATCATTAAGAACGATTTTCTTAAGATTATTACAAGAATAGAAAGCTTCGTATCCAATAGTTTCTACTGTGCTTGGAACTGTATATTCAGTTTGTGCACCATTCTGAGGATATTTAACCAATCTTGTTTTATCCTTATTGAATAATACTCCGTATTCATCATTTGAATAAACAGGATTATTGCTATCAACTGTTATGCTTTCAAGACTAGAACAAATACTAAATACATCGCCACCGATAGATGTTACTGTAGAAGGAATTGCTATAGTCTTCAAGTTTTCACAGTAATAGAATGCATAGTGACCTATTCTTGTTACACCTTCAGAAATTACTACTTCTTTAATATAATCTCTGTAGTTTATCCATGGGCAATCGTTGTACTCGAAATCATACATATCACCCGTACCGGAAATTACCATTTTACCGGTGTTGAGATTAAGTGTCCAAGTAGCATTGTCGCCACAGATGGTTGTAACATTTTCTACATCTGTTGGTTCAAAAGTAATTGAAGTGTACTTTAATTTTGCATTTTTATCCGCATTATATGTAATTCTGGTTTCCCAGTCCTCTTTTGTACCCTTATAAATAATATTTTTAAGATTAGGGCTTTCATCAAAAGCACGATCTTCGATTGTTGTTACACTTAACGGAATTGTTACAGTTTGAAGGTTTGCAGATTTATTAAATGCATAAGTCTGAACTGTTTTGACACTGTCAGGAATTGTATATTCTGTCAATGGGCTACCGCAAGGATACTGGATAAGAATTGTCTTATCCTTATTAAACAACACACCATACTCATCAACTGAATAATTCGGATTTTCTGCATCAATTGTTATTGCAGTAAGACTTTTACTACCAAAGGCTATCGCACTACCTATTGTTGTTACATTTTTTCCAATTGCTATGCTCTTAAGACTATCACAATCAGCAAATGCATAAGAGTTAATTGTTGTGACACTGTCAGGAATTGTTATATTTACAAGGCTATCACAGTTTGCAAAGGCATTACTGCCGATTAATGTTAAGCCTTCATTTAAAGTTACATTTTTAAGACTTGTGCAACCGCTGAATGCACTGCTTTTAATTTCTGTTACTGTACTTGGAGTTACAATACTTTCAAGTTTAGTACAACCATAGAATGAATAATCGCTAATTACTGTTATGCTATTACCAAAGGTTACACTAACAAGATTTGTACAATTATCAAAAGCATATTCAACAGTTGATGTTAAGCCATTACCGAGTTTTACACTTGTAAGGCTAGTACAATCACTAAATGCCCATTTCTCCATTTTTGTAACAGAATCAGGAATTGTAACACTTTCAAGGCTTGAACAACCTGAGAACGCACTCATCTCAATTGTTTTTAAACTCTTACCAAATGTTACAGTTTTAAGTTTAGCACAATCCTGAAATGCACCTGAACGGATTATAATTACACTATCACCTATTACTACGTTTTCAAGATTTCTGCATTGTGAAAATGCACTTAATGAAATCATTGTTACGCCATCACCTATTACAACACTTGTAAGGCCAATACAATGCTCGAATGCATACATACCAATTGTGTTAATATTATCAGAAAGTGTAATACTTGCAAGACTATTACACATCTCAAATGAATAATCTCCAATTGAAGTTACACTGTCAGGAATTACTATACTTTCAAGAGCATAACATTCTCTGAATGCATTTTTACCAATTGTTGTTATGCCATCTTCAATAATAACTTTTTTAATTTCCCTTTCATATTCTTCCCATGGGCGGTCATTAAGATTGTAATTACCCATAGAACCTTTACCGAAAATAGTTAATGTAGCTGTTTCTTCATCATATTTCCACTCCATATACTTACCGGGAGTATCAGGAGTTATTTCTTCACCCTCGGGTTTATCCGGATTTTCTCCAGGGATTGTAAATGGTGTTGCATTTACAAATGGGTCGTTATTCTCTTCAATAGTGATTGCTTTCCAATCTGAATATTCACCTGCATAATTAATCTTTTCCAAACTTGTGCAACCATTAAACGCACCTGCTTCAACAGTTTTAAGGCTCTTTGGAATTGTTACATTAACAAGCTTTGAGCAGTTAGCAAATGCATTTGCTTCAATTGTAATTACACCCTCAGGAATTACAACTGTTGTAAAATCACTGCAATTAGCAAATAAATTTGCAGGAATTGCTGTTATGCCTTCTGAGAAAACGACTGAACTGATTTTACAATTCAAAAATGCACTTGTGCCGATTGATTTTAAAGTTGAAGGAAGTTTTACTTCAACAAGCTTTGAACAATAGGCAAACGCCTCATTACCAATTACTTCTACGCCATCAAGTATAGTTATGCTTGTAACACCATTACAACCATAAAAGGCTTTATCATTAATATTTGTAACACTACCTGGAATAGTTATACTTGTAATACCTGAACAAGCATAAAATGCTTCTTCAGCAATTTTCTTTGTGCCTTCTTTTATCTGAACATCGCCACTAATTGATGTATTAGCAACGATTAAATAATCATTAATATATAAAACATCATTTTCCCAGTTTTCAGTATTGTTACAAAAAGCTGTTCCTGTGAAAGCATTAGCACCAATTGTTGTTACACTTTCAGGTATTGTCACACTTGCAAGATTGTCACAATTTCTGAATGAATTTGCACTAATTTTTGTAACACTATCAGGAATTGTAACATTTGTAAGTGCATCACATTCATAGAATACATACTGATTGATTGTTGTAAGGCTACTATTTTCACTAAAAACAATGTTTTTAAGTCCTGAACAACCATTAAATGCATATTCCTCAATTGTTGTAACACTTGCAGGAATTGTTACAGCTGCCAATGCTGTACAACCATCAAAAGCATAAGAGCCAATTGTTGTTACATAATTAGAAATTATCACATCATTAAGATTTTTACATCCTTTAAATGCATTAGGAGCAATATTTGTTACACCTGCTGGAATTGTATAACTTGTTGCTTTGTTACCCATAGGGTATTTGATAAGTGTTGTTCTATCTTTATTAAACAGTACGCCAAATTCATCACTTGAATATGTAGCATTATTAACATCAACTGTTATACATGAAAGAGATGAACAGCCGTCAAATGCTCTGTCGAAGATTGATGTTACGCCTTTAGAAATTGTAATATCTGTAAGAGATGAACAACCTTCAAATGCAGATGAACCAATTGTTGTAACACTTGCAGGTATTGTAAAACTTGTAAGTCCAGTACAACTAGCAAATGTACCCTCACGAATTGTTGTTATACCCTCGGGAAGTGTTACACTTGTAAGAACTTTACAAGCACTAAATGCTCTCTTGCCAATCTCTGTAACACTATCTGGAATTGTAATCTTTGTCACCTTACCAAAACTATAAAAAGCATACTCTCCAATTGAGGTTACGCCGTCAGAGATAACAACTTCCTTAATGTTATCTTCATATTTCTCCCATGGGCGATTGCTGAAACTATAATTATCCATGTCACCTGTGCCTGAAATCGTCAATACACATGTTGATGTGTTATAACTCCATGTGAGATTTTCACCACAAGGACCTGTATATGTAGCAGCACTTGCGGTGATTGGTACGATGGATAACACCATCATAATTGCTAAGAATACCGATAAAAATTTTTGTGTTCTTCGCATAAAACCCTCTCCTATTTTTATAATTCAATGGTATCATAATCAACTATAAATTTCAAGAAATAAGTTAAATTTTGTATCAAATGCCTATAATATTGTTATTTTTTGCTTTAACACCTCTCTCATTATTTTTTTGTGTATATTTCTCCTAATTTAAGGATACACATTTTAGATGTATATGTCAATACACATTTTAGATGTACGATAAAATTGTTTTGGTGATAGAAAATGTATTATAAACGAATTCGAGAACTCAGAGAAGACAATGATATTTTGCAAAAAGATGTTGCAAAAGTTCTTAACACAACCCAACAACATTACAGCCGAATTGAAAATGGTTCAACAGAAATTACTGCTGACAGAATAGTTACTCTTGCAAAATTTTATAATGTAACATCGGATTATATTTTAGGTTTAATTGATAGTAAGGAACGGTAAACATATACCGTTCTTTTTATGTTATTATATTTTACGATTGCTTTAAACCCATAATGCAAAACAGCAGTTTTATTTGACAAAAAAAGTAGAATAAATCATCAAAGTTATATATTCTCTGATACATTTAAACATCGTACTACTAAGATGTATCAAAATATTTCTTATTTCCCTAAAAACACCATATCACAGATAATCAAAACAAACAATTAACCTATTGGTACACTACTATTTGGTTAATTATATTTAAGATATACTAATGGTAAAATTTACCTTGGTGATTGTAATGATTAAAACAAATATTCAAAATTTGCTTAATAAAAAGGGAAAAACCAGGTACTGGTTGGTAAAGGAAATGCAAACTACATATAAAACTGTCAACAAACTTTGCGACAATACATTGACAGGATTGCAACTAGACACTATTGAAAAGCTTTGTGATATTCTTGAATGTTCTCCAAATGATTTATTTATAATTGAATAAAACAAAAAATACCCTCGTGCAATTAAGTACGAGGGTATTTTATAGTTAATCTGAATCTACTGAACATATTCTTGTAGGTAACAGTTATCACATCATCTACTACATTATTAATCAACAAACTCCATATTATTTACTTCTTCTTTTTGTTCTTTAGTTTTTATGATTTCAGAATAGTTGCGTTTGACATCAATGTAATCATAGAATTTCTTTACACGAAGGCTTACCTTAAAATCACGATTACAGTTTTCGCAATAAAACACTCCACGGAATGACTGATTCATAAATTTCCATTTCTTTTTAACCTGAACCTTACCACCACAGATATCACAAAAGCAATTAAAGAGATTTTTATCAATCAAAGGGTCGTTTTTATCTTTAATTACATATGGCTTGAATAAGAGTCTTAAATAAAAGTCTTCATCACAATTTCTTATAAAAGTAGTGAGTTTTTCAGTATCATATGTCTTTTTAAAGCACTCTGCACTTAACAGACTATCGTCAAGTGCTCTGTGATGCGGGTATTTTTCTGGGTCAATTTCAAGACATTCTGCAGCATAGGAAAGACCTGCTTGTTGAACATTTTCCATATTGATAAACTGCTGACAATAAATCTGCAAATCAACATATTTCCTTATACAATCAATTGTATCCTTATGTAAGAAATGTTTGTAATTTGAAAGAAGTGTTCTAATATCAGTATCACCCCAAGTGAGAATGACACTCTCTTCCCCCACCCAATCACTAAATTCATCCATTACTTTTGACAATGGCTTTCCACCACGGATATCATCATTTGTAATGTGGGTCAAATCTTTAATCTTAGAACGCAATTTTTTTGAAATAATTGGTTTAATTAATTCTGAAAAAGTGCTGACTTGCTCTAAATTTTCATCGAGCTTAACTGCACCAATCTCAATAATTTCATTTACGAATTTTTGAGCAGATTTCATATATGCGTTATTCCACTCAAGGTCCATAATTATGTAATACATAAGTCACCTGAATCTACTAATCTATTTTTAACTCATCCTTTGAGCAGTAATATCTTACTCCCTCAAATTTTTCTTTTTGAATATCATTTTTATCAATGAACATACTTTCAAAATCAATATCTGACAATGGAACTAATACAAACCCTCTCTCCATCATTCTTGGATGTGGCAAAATTAAGGTTTCTGTATTTTTAGTTTCATCACCATATAAAAGCAAATCAATATCAATTACACGGGGTCCGTTTTTGATTGTTCTTATCCTGCCAAGTCCTGCTTCAATACCAAGTGCTGCACCAAGAAGATTATCAGAATTAAGCTCTGTTTCCACTTCAACAACAATATTTAAAAAATCATCCTGGTTATCATACCCAACTGGGTCTGTTTCATAGATATTTGATACTTGTGTAACACTGGTCAATGGTAGTAGATTTAAAGCATCAATAGAATTTTGTAAATTCTCCATTCTATTGCCGATATTTGTACCTATACCTAAATATGCTTTCATGGTCTTACCCTTTCAATTTGGACAGCAACATAACTGAAATCTGCTTTAATTGGTGCTTCAGGCTTTTTGAGTGTGAGAATGATTTTTTCAATTTTCTCGAATTCCGCAAAAAGTGCATCTACAACTCTTTGTGCAACATGTTCAAGCAAATCATTCTTTTCACTTTGTGCCACTCTACGAACTGTTTTTATGATTTTAGCATAACTAACTGTATCATCAACATTATCTGTTTTACAAGGTAAATTAAGGTCTAAAAATGCCTCAATATCAAACACAAAATTCTGTCCATCTACCTTTTCTTCAGGATTTACTCCATGATAGCAGAAAAGTTTTAAATCTTTAATAATTATTTTATCCATATTACCCTCTCACAATAGCATCCGTCATTTTTGCAGCTAACACGTTTTCTTTTACATTATGAACACGAATAATATCCGTACCACCTTTAATTGCAAGTGTGTTTGCAGATATTGTGCCAAACAACAAATCATCACCCTGGGTGTTTGTTGTATTTTTTACTACCCTTTTCATTGAAAGTGCAGTAAGTAATGCAACATCTTTATATTTCAATTTTTCAATATTTTGCAACAACTCTATGTTATGCTCATGATTTTTTCCAAAACCGATTCCCATATCAAAACAAAGCTGATTTTTGTTGATACCATAATCTGTACATTTCTTCAACATTTCACCAAAGAAATCAATAACATCATCAACCACCGTCGTTTCATACTCTGGTACAGTTACTGAATCTCCACCACCTGTGTGCATTATAACCCAACCACAGTTATATTTTGCTACAAGTTTTGCCATTTCTTCGTTGAATTTTCCGCTGACATCATTGATTATTGATGCACCATTCTGCAAAGCATACTCAGCAACTATGGGATAAAAAGTATCAACAGAAATTACAGCCTTCGTTTCGTTATAAATCAATGGTAAGTAGTTCTTTATTATTTCAAGTTCTTCATTTTCAGTAAGTACAGTATGATTTGGACGTGTTGAATGAGCACCGATATCAATAATATCAGCACCTTCACAAAGTATTTCTTTTGCACGAGCAACTGCTTTTTCAGGTGTATTATACTTTCCACCGTCATAAAAAGAGTCATTCGTTACATTAAGAATACCCATTATGTATGTTCTTTTTCCTAAATCAAACTTAAAATTATTACCTGAAAAAATCATTTTAAACCTAAAAGAGTCATAACCTCGGCTCTTGTTCTTGCATCCTTTCTCATAGTACCACGAATTGCAGATGTTTGTGTTTCAGCACCTGCAGCACGAATTCCTCGCATTGTCATGCAAAGATGTTCTGCTTCAATTACAACTGCAACGCCTTTTGGACTCATTTCTTTTTCAATGAAGTCAGCAATCTGTGCAGTAAGTCTTTCTTGCAACTGTGGACGACGTGCAAAGCTATTAACAATTCTTGCTAATTTAGAAAGACCAATTACAAGACCTTCATCATTAGGAATATACGCAATATGTGCCTTGCCAACAAATGGCAAGAAATGATGTTCACACATTGAATACATAGGAATATCTCTTACAATAACGATTTCATCACTTTGTCCTTCACGGAACATCTTAAGATGCTTTTCAGGGTTTTCAGTAAGTCCTGAAAAAATCTCTTCATACATATTTGCAACTCTTTTTGGTGTTTCAACTAACCCTTCTCGGTCAGGGTCCTCACCTATTGCAATCAAAATTTCTCTAAATGCTCTTTCAATTCTTTCCTTATCCATTTAAATCAACCTTCTTTAAAAACTATACACATGTAGTTATAATCTTCAACTATATAATAATCAACAGAATCAACTTTTAGCTTTCTACCACTCTTGTTAACTGCAGAGCTTATATAATTAAAAAATCCACTATTTTCGTTCAGGTATTTAACAGCCTTATTATAGTCATTTTTGTTATTAAAATAAAACTCAACTGTATTATCACCACTGGACAATTTTTTAACAGTTCTTTCAACGTGATTGGAATAACCATTAAAAGACTCAATAAAAGCCTTTTCAACAACAAAATAGTTTGCCGAAGTACTAATGCAATTATTGTTCTGTGGCTCTATATCAATATGGTCACGTGAAATAAATTCATCAGTGACATTGAAATAGAAGTGAACTATATCATTCTGTTCATTCAAATCGTTCCATGTAACATCAAGATGATAATTTTTACCATCTATATTAACAACATTCCACATATGTGGTTCTACCTTGCCATCTAATTTACAACTACCGGTAACAAGGTAATTATAGATACCAGCTTTATCAAGTAAAATCTGCATTGTTCTAGCATAGCCCTCACATATTGAACGGCCTGAAACTAACGAACTATACACAGAATCTCCTAATTCATCCAAGGTTTCAATATCATATTCTGTTACATTAATGATATAATCGTGAATATACAATTCCTTTTCATAATCTGAATTTAACGAATTAACATCACTCATAATTTCATTGATTTCTTCATCTAACTCTTTTTGCATATTCTTGACTTCATCTTTGTTAAGACGATATTGAGGATGAAAATCAATGTGTGATTCGTATTGAGTAAATTCAAAACCTAAATCCACCCAAAAAATTTCAGGATTATCATATAAAACAGCAACAAAAATATCGGTAAGATTATCAGAATCAATGTTTAGTGAAATAGAATCATCAAAGTCAAAAAAACGATAGTAAATAGTTATATATGCATCTTTTTCATCATCTGATAGCCTATCATAATAATAAAAACACTTGTTTTCAGTCTGAGATTTGAATTTTTCAATCTGCTGTTCTGTTGGTGCATCATCATTTAATTGTTTTCTCTGATTTAAATGCACACTAAGATTCTTTATAAAACCACCGATTGAAAAGAAAACAGTTAATGATAAAATCAAACTTACAAGTATAGATAATATTTTTTTCATAACTATCCCTCTAAAGCATATGGCTTAGGTAGAAATTTATCTTCTGCATTAACATATACTTTTAATATCTCTATTGAGTTTGAATAATCAATAATCGAGATGTCTGTTATACATGAATTAACAAACTTTTTAAATAATGATTCTGATTTTTCAAGATATTCAACTGTTAAAACAGAATTTATAATATCACAAATTGCATTTTCTTTACTTTCGGCATCACAAATCATTAAGTATTTATATGCTATATCACTTGATACTGTTTGATTTCCAGCATCAAGTAAAAGATTAAATTCAGACGATTTATGATTAATCGATTCTGGTATATTCAAGTTTATTCCGTTAAAAATTGATAATGCACTCTTTAACTGTTGTTTTGTAAAAATAGCATACTTATCAACAGCGATACTATAACTATCTGTTACATAGTTTTTAAGTCCTGTTTCAGCACTTTCTTTATACAAATCCGTCAGTTTTTGACTATCATCAAAAACCTTAACCTGCATAGATGCTTTATCAAAATCTGTGCAAACTATAAAAGCATACTCAACCGTTGATTCCTCACTTAAAACAGCAAAAAGGATATTCGATTTACCACTAAGCGAAGATACACTATTTTTTTCATCATTTGGCTTAGACTCATTTTCTTGTGTTTCAGTCAATTTACCATCGTAAATATTATCAAAATCATAGTCAATTGACCGCATAAACATCAAAAGTGAAAAACAAGCTAAAATTAATATAAATGCAGAAAATGCTATTAAAAAGGGTTTTATTTTTTTATTCTTTTTATCTGAATTCATTTTAACACCATATTTTATAATTAGTCTATTTATTATATCACAAAAGCATTATATTAACAATATGCAAAAGAAAAAAGAGTGTTTACACACTCTTTTTAATTATTCTGTAAAATTATACTCCATACTACCTTTTCCATCAAAGCCCGATGTGCTGTCACTTGCTTTTAATAAAACAGTAACTGTTTGCATAATCAATTTGAAATCTAGCCATAAACTATATTTTTCAATATAGAAAAGGTCAAGTACAAGTTTATCCTTTGGTGATGTGTTATATTTACCAGCTATCTGAGCATGTCCAGTAAGACCACCCTTAACCTTAAGTCTATATGAAAATTCAGGCAATTCAGCTGTATATTTGTCAACATTCTCCACCATTTCAGGACGAGGTCCAACAACACTCATTTCACCTTTAAGAATGTTGATAAGCTGTGGCAATTCATCAATACGGAATTTACGAAGGTATTTACCCA
The DNA here is from genome assembly GCA_937877675.1 of uncultured Clostridia bacterium. Taxonomy (GTDB): domain Bacteria; phylum Bacillota; class Clostridia; order Oscillospirales; family Acutalibacteraceae; genus Fimenecus. Next base: position 12,170 of record CALEIS010000092.1, read on the forward strand.
CTCTTGTAATTCGGTCGTCATCAGATTTAGCAGACTGGTTAATACTGCCAGCCTCCTTCATAGTTCTAAATTTATAAACCTCGAAAAGTTTGCCACCTTTTGTCGCACGTCTTTGACGGAAAAAGACTTTTCCACCATCATCAAGTTTGATGAGTAATGCTGTTAACAACATAATTGGTCCTAAAACAATCAAACCACAAAGTGACATAGCAATATCCATTGTACGTTTAATTACTCTCTGTTCAAAAGTAAGCTCACGAACAACAGCAGAAACCATTGGTTTATCATCAAGCATTACTGTTTTCGCACCAAGCATAACTACATCAGTCATTTCAAAGTTTGAATATACATTCTTATTGTTTGCATAGCAATATTCTGTAAATAATGTTTTCTGCTTTGAAGGTACATCATAAATAAAAATTGTATCATTCTCATTTATAATGTCAAAAACTCTTTTATTACTATAGTGAATCATGTCAACAACATCATACTGTCTTTTATAACGAGTAATCTTAGGCATAATATTGTTTAATGACTCTACTGAGCTTGTAATTACACAACATTTTTCAGGTGGGTTAATTGTAAAATAAACCCAATGACCAAAGTATGTGAAGAAAATAATCAGCATAACTTGAATAACCATTACAAGCAGCAACAAGTGTGGAGATTCATAAACAAAGTGGTCATTATTATTAGCATTAACATTCATAATACAGAGCTGCAAGTGAGCAACTAAGTCTGTTACAATAGTCGCCAATGATAGTGATGTGATAATTGGCTTACTCTTTAAGCGTCCAATTGCATATCCACCGTAAATTGACACAAGTGCAACCTCAACAACACAAAAAGTAACAAGTGTAACACCAGTTGTTCTAGACAAATGTAAAATCCAAGAATTTTCTGTACTAAAAACTAAAAAGAAAGTTAATGTCAATAAAAAATACATTAATGATTTCATTAAGAAAACAATAGTTTTTTGAAATCTATATAATACTTTCATAAATGCCTCCGAAAGATATTTATATTACGGATATTTTACTTAAAAGCGTCATAATTGTCAACAAATTGACATAATCTGTAATAAATGTGTCATTTTTATTTCTCACATTTTTTCTTAAATATCTTCATATCTAACTGTGAAAGGATGATACCAATAAAGATAAGAACACATCCGAGGTATCCTCTACCACTCATAATTTCATTAAGTATTATCGCACCACCAATAGCACTAAATACAGATTCCGTAGAAAAAACTATAGACGCAAAAGTAGGGTCCGAATCTTTTTGTCCAAGAATCTGACAGGTGTAAGCAACACCAACGGACATTAAACCGCCATAAAGAATTGGAATGCCGGCACCCTTTATTGCTACAAAACTCATATCTTCAAGAATTAATGCACAAATAATACTCAATAAACCGCAGACTAAGAATTGAACTAAGCTAAATTTAAGAGGACTAATGTCATTAACATACTTATCCACAACAAGGATATGACCTGCCCAAAAAAATGCTCCAATAATCAGAACAATATCACCGATGCCAAAAGAAACTTCATCCCCTGTCATACAAAGGAAGAACAATCCGATAAGGGCAAAAATTGCACCAAAAAAAGTAAAAATACTTGTCTTCTTGCCCATTACAAATCTAATCAATGGGACAAGAACAATATAAAGTCCTGTTAAAAATCCTGCCTTACCCGCACTTTTGGTGATTTCTACGCCATATTGTTGCAATGTAGAAGCTATAAACAAAATAACACCTGCCAAGATACCAGGCATAATTGTCTTCTTAAATTTGGATATATTAAATTTTTCTTTTTCAAAGATTAAAATAACTGGAATTAAGGAACATGCTCCAAGTAAAAATCTTATTCCGTTAAAAGTAAATGCACCTACAAATTCTGCTCCAACTCTTTGAGCTACAAATGCAAATCCCCAAATTATCGCTGTTAGAAAAAGAAGTATTGTTGATTTTATTTTAGTTTTCATATGTATTCCTTTAAACTACAAGCCACGGTTTCCCGTGGCTTGTTAATTTATATTGCCTTTTTTGAATTTGTCTTATTGAGTTTTTTTGACAATAGATTATTCGGCTTTCTGGTTTCATCACGTAACACTTCTGGAGCTACTCCATCCATAACACATTCTTTTGTAATAATTACCTTAGAAATTGTGTGGTCAGATGGGGTTTCATACATAATATTCATGAGAACATTTTCCATTATACCACGAAGACCACGAGCACCAGTTTTCTTTTCAATTGTGAGCTCTGCAATAGCATTCAATGCATCATCAGTAAACTCAAGGTTAACATTATCCATATCAAATAACGCCTTAAACTGTTTTAAAAGCGCATTTTTTGGTTCAGAAAGGATTCTTATTAAATCTTCCTTTGAAAGTTGTTTTAAAGCTGTAATAACAGGAACACGGCCAACAAGTTCAGGAATTAACCCATACTTCACAAGGTCTTGTGCAATTACTCTTGAGTAAATATCCTCATCTTCAAATTGCGCCTTATTTTTAATCTCAGCACCAAATCCGAGACCTGATTTACCTGCACGCTTCTCAATAATTTTTTCAATGCCATCAAAAGCGCCACCACAGATAAACAAGATGTTGGATGTGTCAATTTGAATAAATTCCTGTTGTGGGTGTTTTCTACCACCTTGAGGTGGGACGTTGGAAACAGTACCTTCAAGAATCTTAAGAAGTGCTTGTTGTACACCCTCACCACTTACATCACGTGTAATTGATGGGTTTTCACTCTTACGAGCAATCTTGTCAATCTCATCAACATAGATGATTCCGCATTCTGCTTTTTCAATATCAAAATCCGCTGCTTGAATAAGACGAAGAAGAATATTTTCCACATCTTCACCAACGTATCCAGCTTCAGTGAGAGTTGTCGCATCTGCGATTGCAAATGGAACATCAATAATCTTTGCGAGTGTCTGTGCAAGTGCTGTTTTACCAACACCTGTAGGTCCTAAAAGTACAACATTACTCTTTTGGATTTCAACGCCATCGTCTGTACCAAGATATATTCTTTTGTAGTGATTATAGACCGCAACGCTCAATGCTTTTTTTGCTGCATCCTGACCAACAACATATTCGTCAAGTTTTGCTTTAATTTCTTGTGGCTTAGGTAAAACTTTTTCTTCAAGTTTAATCTTTTTGCCTTGATGTCTATGCTTTGACTCTGCATTTTCATCAATTATTCCCATGCAAAGCTCAATACATTCGTCACAAATATAAACGCCAGGACCAGCAATAAGTTTATCAACTTGTTCTTGTGTTTTGCCACAAAAAGAGCATCTAACATTTCTATCTTTGTCGTTCTCTCTTGCCATAATGACTCCTTATAGGTTATCTCTTATAAAAAACCTTATCAACGATACCGTAATCCATAGCTTCTTGAGCAGAGAGCCAATTATCTCTTTCAGTATCAAGAGCAATTTGTTCAATAGGTTTCCCTGTATTTTCTGCAAGGATTTTATTGAGTTTATCTCTTGTTCTGAGGATGTGTTCAGCAGCAATCTTAATATCTGTTGCCTGACCTTTTGCTCCACCCAAAGGCTGATGAATCATAATTTCACTATTAGGAAGAGCATATCTCTTTCCCTTTGCACCAGAAGAAAGTAAGAATGCACCCATGCTTGCAGCCATACCCATACAAATAGTTGATACATCACATTTGATATACTGCATTGTATCGTAAATTGCAAGACCTGCTGACACAGAGCCACCTGGGCTGTTAATATAAAGGCTAATATCTTTTTCGCTATCCTGTCCCTCAAGATAAAGCAACTGTGCTACAACCAATGATGCAGTTGCATCGTTTACCTCATCTGACAAAACGATAATTCTATCATTTAAAAGTCTTGAAAAAATATCGTACTGTCTTTCCCCTCTGTTTGTTTGCTCAACAACGTATGGTACAAGTGCCATAATATTACCTCCATTCAATAACTTTGAAAAAGCATTAAAGAATTGTCCTTTTGATTATTGGACAATTCTTCAACACTTAAACATATAAATTCTTATTCAGCGTCTTCTGCTTTCTTTGTTGTTTTCTTAGCAGGAGCTTTTTCATCTGTAATCTTTGCATTGTCTTTTACAAAGTCAATTGCCTTCTTAGATTTGATGTCACCTGCAAGAGCATCAGCAGAAATAGCCTTCTTAATTGCATCAACATCCATACCGTATGTCTTTGCAAGGTTTTCATATTCTGCATTGATTTCATCTTCAGTAGCTTCAATGCCTTCTGCTTTAACGATTGCTTCGATAGCAAGGCTAAGCTTAACCTGAGCTTCTGCATTATCTTTGTAACCATCTCTAAAAGCAGCCATTTCCATACCTGTATATGAAAGGTATGTATTAAGGTCAAGGCCCTGTGACTGAAGTCTGTAATTGAAGTTATTAACGATATTGTCAATTTCTTCTTCAATCATTACTGCTGGAATTTCAACTTCGATTCCTTTAACAACTTCTTCAAGAAGGTCGTTAACTACTTTATTATCAGCATCAGCTTTCTTTGCATCTTCAAGCTGAGCCTTTACACTCTTCTTAAGCTCATCAAGTGTATCGAATTCGCTAACATCCTTTGCAAATTCATCATCAAGAGCAGGAAGTTCCTTAACCTTGATTTCATGAAGCTTAATCTTGAAAACAGCATCCTTTGATGCAAGGTTTTCCTGATATTCTGCTGGGAATGTAACATTTACATCAAATTCTTCACCAACTTTGTGACCGATAATCTGGTCTTCAAAGCCTGGGATAAATGAACCACTACCAATTACAAGGTCATAGTTTTCTGCTTTACCACCATCAAAAGCAACGCCATCTACAAAGCCTTCAAAGTCGATAACTGCTGTATCATTCTTCTTAACTGCTCTGTCATCAACGCTAATCATTCTTGAGTTCTGTTCCTGCATCTTTGCAAGTTCTGCTTTTACTTCAGCAGCTGAAACTTTACAAGCAGGTCTTGTTACATTAAGTCCTTTATACTCGCCAAGCTTAACTTCAGGTTTAACAGCAACCTTAAGTTTCAATACAACACCATCTTTACCGATTTCAGGTACATCAAGGTCATAAGGAGTACCAACAACATCGAGTTTTGATTCAAGAATTGCTTCGCTTACAACTTCAGGATAAAGGATTTCAAGTGCATCTTCATAGAAAACGCCCTCACCATACATCTTTTCGATGAAGTTTCTTGGTGCCTTACCCTTTCTGAAGCCCTTGATAGTGATGTTCTTTCTTTCCTTGAGATATGCCTTTTGAATAGCAGCCTCAAATTTTTCACCATCTACAGTGATTTCAAGTTCGTAGACATTTGTTTCTACATTGTTTGTTGACTTTAACATCAAATATTCCTCCTGAATATTATTGTTTATTGTGTTTATATTACCGCAATATTCACGATATTATATCATATTAAATCTATAAATACAATATTTTCCTTAAGTTTTTCTTGTAAAAAAGAAACTTTTAGCAATATTTTAAGAACATTTTATTCTAAATTAACAAGATAAGGGCAAAATTCTAAATAATCTGCTGAAACAAGACGGAATTTTATACCTTCACGCTCTTCATTTACTGCACTTTTTATTGCTCCACCATGAAGGTGACCATAATAACATCTTTCTATATTATTTTCCTTCAAAACATTGAAAATCGGTTCACATTTTCGATTTATACTGATTGGTGGATAATGAAGAAAAGCTACAATTTCTCCACCGAGTTTTTTTGCTTCATCAATTGAACGTTGAAGTCTAGCACACTCACGAGCCATTACTTTATCCACATTTTCACTTTCCGCATCAAAAAACCATCCACGAGTGCCCACAATGGATATATCCCCTATTTTGTATGCATTGTTATGAAGAAACTTAATTGTTTCAAAACCCTTTTCTTTGCAGAATTTTTCCATTTTTGTAAGAGTATTCCACCAATAATCATGATTTCCCTTGGATATAATCTTAGTACCATTGAGATTATTTAAGAACTCAAAATCATGTTCTGCTTCTTCAAGGCTCATTGCCCATGAAACATCTCCATTTATAATGACTGTATCATCTTTTGAAATCAGTTTTTGCCAATTTTTTTCAAGTCTTTGGGCATAATCATCCCAGCCCTTGAAAATATCCATGGGCTTATCAACAGAAAATGATAAATGTGTATCACCAATGACATAAACTGACATAAAGAAATTTCTCCTGTGAATAATTATAAGGAACTTTCAAAAAATAAAGTTGAAAGGAGGAAATGAAAATGGATAAGAATAAAAACACAAACATTACTTGTGACGCTTGTCACTGCACATTCAACGATGGTCACATGAACTGTACAGCTAACGGAATTAAGGTTGGTACACACAGTGCATGTACTTGTGATGACACAAGATGCGCAACCTTTAAGTTGAAGGTTTCTGACGTAGAATAAAATTCAAATGCGGAAACCGTATCCTACCCGGCTTCCGCATTACTATTCGGGCTTAGATGCCTAACATATCAAAAACAACCTGTTTCATATCCTCTTTTTTACTTACTCTTGTAAAGCGTGGTTCTTTGCCTTTAAGAGTAGCAAGTTGTTGTGGTACAGGTTCATTTGATTTCTGGAAGAGTTCATCTACCATATCAAACTCATTATCTGCCTTAATTTCATCTGTAATTGCAGCAAGAACACTTGCAGAGAATTTGTATGGGTTTGCTGTTGATGCAATAACAGTAGGTGTTTTATCCCCTGTTTTTTCTACATAATCATCATACACCTTAACCGCAACTGCAGTATGAGTATCGCAAAGATAATTTTTTTCTTCAAAAACTTTACCGATTGTTGCCTTTGTTTCTGCATCATCACAACAACCTGCTGCAAATAATGATTTAACTTCATTTGCAACATCAGCAGATACTGTATATTTACCCTCATTATTAAGAGATGCCATCCATTCTGCAACCTGAACATCGTTCTCACCACAAAGATGGAAAAGAAGTCTTTCAAGGTTACTTGAAATAAGGATATCCATTGATGGTGATGTTGTACAATAGAAATCTCTATTTTTGTCATATGTTCCATTTGTTAAGAAATCTGTAAGAACATTATTAGCATTAGATGCACAAATAAGTGTTTTTACAGGAACACCCATTCTCTTTGCATAATACGCAGCAAGAATGTTGCCAAAGTTACCTGTTGGAACAACAACATTCATTTCTTCGCCATTTTTAAGTTCACCATTTTCTATCATATCACAGTATGCTGATACATAGTAAACAATCTGTGGAACAAGACGACCCCAGTTAATTGAGT
>CALEIS010000093.1 GCA_937877675.1 uncultured Clostridia bacterium
GTTTCGTGAGTCGGTGTTGATTGCAATGAGGGTCCACCCGTTCCCATCCCGAACACGGTAGTTAAGCTCATTTGCGCCGAAGATACTTGGCTGGAAGCGGCCCGGAAAAATAGGTAATGCCGACATAAACAAAAGTGTCTATCCAAAAGGGTGGGCACTTTCTTTTTTTGAAAATTTTTCTGCGGGTATTGTATAGTACCCGCTTTTTTGTTATAATAAAATAGATTATTTGTAATTTTATTATGTATATAAACTCTAGAGGGAGAGATTATAATGTTGTTTGCACAAGACATTGGTATCGACTTAGGTACTGCTAATACAATCATCTACCTTAAAGGCAAAGGAATTGTGCTTCGTGAACCGTCAGTTGTCGCTGTAAATGAAAAAGACGACATTCCTGCTGTTGTTGCGGTAGGAGAAGAAGCAAAGGAAATGATAGGTAAAACACCTGGGTCAATTACAGCGGTAAAACCACTTAAAGATGGTGTTATCATAAATTCTGAAGTTACCTCAGATATGCTCAAGGTATTTATCAAAAAAGTAATCAATCGTTCACCTTTTGCAAGAGCAAGAGTACTTATTTGTGTTCCTGCAAGTATTACAGAGGTAGAAAGAAAGGCTGTTCATGATGCTGCAAGAGATGCAGGGGCAAAATATGCTTCACTCATTCATAAACCTTTGGCAGCAGCTATCGGTGTTGGTCTTCCCGTTACAGAGCCTATCGGAAGTATGATTGTTGACATCGGTGGAGGAACAACAGAGGTTGCAGTTATTTCGTATCGTGATATTGTAACTGCAAAATCATGCCGTATTGCAGGGGACGATTTTGACGAGGCAATCGTTGAATACATACGCAAAAAACACAATGTTCTCATAGGTGAAAGAACCGCTGAAGAAATTAAAATAAAAATCGGTTCAGCAAAAAGTTATGATGGTGAAGGTGCTATGGATGTTCGAGGCAGAAACCTTGAAAATGGACTTCCAAAGAGTGTGGAAATCACATCTGAAGAAGTAAGAGAAGCGCTTTCAGAGCCACTTTCACAGATATTGGAATCAATTCGTTCTACTCTTGAAAAAACACCACCTGAATTGTTGGCGGATATTGTTGACAATGGTATTATGCTTACAGGTGGCGGTGCTCTTCTTCGAGAAATAGATAAATTGATTTCACAAGAAACAAAAATACCAGTTCATGTTGCAGTTGACCCTATGGATTGTGTTGCAACGGGTATGGGAATATGCCTTGAAAGAGGAAATATTTAAGATTGAAAGAATAGAGAGATTTAAATGAATAATTTCTTTAAAAGTAAAACATTTAAGGTTTTGATAGCTATTGCGTTGGTGCTTCTTTCATCATCTGTTTTGGCAACAGTTACAGCAACATCCACTTCACCATTGACAAATGTAATCAGTGTGGTTACAGCTCCATTACAGAATGTAGCATCATACATTTCTGATATGTGGAATGGCTTTACAGGTGGATTTGTTTCATCAAAGTCCTATCAAGACAGAGTTGCTGAGTTAGAAGGGCTTGTAGCAAATTATCAAAAACAACTTGTTGATTACGAAAAGACAAAAAAACAACTTGATACATACGAAGACTTTCTCGGTGTCCGTGAAGAAAATCCTGACTACGAGTGGGTACATGCAAGTGTTGTTGGAAGAGATTCAGCAGATGTCTTTGGCTCATTTACTATAAATCGTGGTTCAAAACATGGGGTAAAAGTCAATGATGCAGTTATTTCAGGCGAATACCTTGTTGGTGTTGTAACAGAGGTTAATCCTACCTCTTCTGTAGTACGTTCAATTTTTGACCCATCAGTAAATGTGGCGGCTTATGAAATTCGAACAGGTGAACAGGGATATGTTTGTGCTGATTATAAATTATCAGTTGAAGGAAAGTGTAAACTTGCAGGATTACAGACTGATACAGCGATTTCACAAGGCGGAATTGTCTGCACATCTGGTACAGGTGGAATTTTCCCTAAGGATTTGATTATCGGAACTGTTTCTTCAATACAGAAGAGTGAAACTGACCTTTCAGCATATGCGATAATTGACCCTCCAGTGAATTCAAAGGAAATTCGAGAATGTTTTGTTATAACATCTTTTGAGGAAGAATAAAAGTTTATGAATGTTCAGAGGAAAATAAAAGCAAAGCGATATCTTGTGTATGCTTTAATAATATTTGTATCCCATCTTTTGCAGAATACAATCTTTATTTTCCCTCCTATGTTTTCTGTCAGACCAATTTTATTGATTTCAGTAGCTGTTTGTATAGCGATGTTTGAAGGTGAGCTAGTTGGTGCAGGTGCAGGACTCTTGGCGGGAATATTATGGGATACAGTAACAGTTACAGCTGACGGATATAATGCACTTTATCTTATGGTTGCGTGTGCGATTTGTGGTGTTCTGCTACGAATTTTTATGCGTAACAACATAATAACATATATAATGATGAACACAGTAACAACTGTGATTTATATATTAAGTTATATATTGTTCTTTATTTCAACAAGAGCTCTTGGTGGAGAAGGACAATTATTGTTAAGATATTATCTGCCAATGGGAATATACAGTTTGGTTCTTACGCCTTTCTGGTATATTTTAATAAGAGCAGTTTATAGAAAGTTTTCATTTAATTATACAGAGTATTAAGAAAGGAAGGTGAGAAAAAATGAAAGGAGCATATAGTTTTAGAATTCGTGTAACAGCGGTTATTTCAGTTATATTGTTCATTATTTCATTTTTTATTGCTGACCTTTTTAGAATACAGGTTATTTTGGGTGAAAAATACGCATCAAAAAATCTCTATCTTTCATCCGCTAACACAAAGATTGAGGCTTTGCGAGGAGAAATTCTTGATGCAAATGGTAATGCCCTTGTTTATAATGTAAGTTCATATTCAGTTTATCTAAATGCATCATATTTTCCTAAATCTTCTGAGAAAGCAGAACGAAATAAGATTATGATGTCTTTGATAAATCTTTTTGAAGAGAATCTTGTTGAGTACAACAATCTCACTCCACTAGAAATTGTTGACGATGAGGTTGTTTACAAAGAAGATAGTGATGCAATTAAGAAATTCGTATTCAAAAAGGATTATCTTAATCTTAATGCCTATGCAACAGCACAAAACTGCTACGATGCTTTGGTAGAGTATTACGAATTGAAAGATATGACCAAGGAAGAAGTGTTGAAACTTTCTTCAGTTTATATGGCTATGAGAAAGGCTGATTTTTCAACAAATAATCCTTTTACTATTGCAGAAAATGTGCCTTTATCATTGGTTACCTATCTTAAAGAACAAAGTAGATTTTATCTAGGTGTTGAAACTCGTGTGGATTCTGAACGTGCCTATTATGACGGTACAATAGCGCCACATATCGTAGGATTTTACGATGCAATCAGTGCAGAAGAGTATGAAAAAGCAACTGCATTGTATCAAGAAGCAGTTAATTCAGGAAAATATACCGAAGAGGAGCTTGAGGTTTTGAAGCTTCGTGCATATGGAATGACGGATAAAATCGGTAAATTCGGTATTGAAAGTGCCATGGAAGAAGAATTGCGTGGAACAAATGGTGTTCTTACGACAACAACAAATTCTGATGGTACAAAGACAACTACAATTACAACGACTCCAACAAATGGAAACAATGTTATTTTGACTATTTATGGTGACTTTCAAAAAGATGTTCAGCAAATTCTTTCAACAAAAATTGAAAGTACAAAGGAAACAGATAGAGTTGCATCAGCGGGTAGTATTGTTGTTATGGATGTAAATGATTTTTCTGTCCTTGCTTGTGCAACATATCCATCATACGACTTGTCCACATATAAAGAGAATATTGTGGCACTTAATCAGGATGACACAGCCCCTTTGTGGAATAGAGCATTAAGAAGCACTTATGCTCCTGGTTCAACGGTAAAGCCGATTGTTGGTATTGCAGGTCTTGAAGAGGGAATCATTACAACAGAAACAGAAATTCAGTGTAACCTTCTCTATACTCATTTTAAGGATTTACCACTTAATTGTATGGGCTTGGGTAACCATGGTGGCCACTATATGACATTGAACTCTGCACTAACATATTCATGTAACACATTTTTCTATGAAACAGGACGACTCCTTGGAATTTCAAAACTTAACGAATACTTTTCTATGTTTGGTTTAGGACAAAAGACAGGTGTTGAGTTGACTGAAGCTATGGGTGTTGTTGCAAGTAAAGAAAATCGTGAAGCTGCAGGTGGCATCTGGTATCCAGGTAACACTGTTCAGGCTGCAATTGGACAGTCTGACAACCTTTTTACTCCAATTCAGCTTTGTGCTTATGTATCAACTCTTGCAAATGGTGGAACAAAATATAAGGCTCATTTTGTAAAGAGTGTAAAATCTTACGATTATACTAAAACTTACTATGAAGCATCTCCGGTAATATTGAGTCAAGTTAATGCATCGCCAGAGTCAATTATGGCATCAAAAAGAGGTATGGTTTCTATGGCAGATACAGTTTCTGCTTTTAACGGTCTTGATTATGATGTTGCATCAAAAACAGGTACAGCTCAGGCAAAGAAAAAGGTTGGAGATGTGTATGTTGAGTACACAAATGGTTTTATGATTTCCTATGCTCCTGCAGATAATCCACAGATTGCCGTTGTTGTTGCAATTGAAAATGTTACATCAGGTGGTCTTGGCAACTATGTTGCAGAGGTTTATGAAGCATATTTCAACAGAGATTCAGAAATAAGTTCTTCACAACAGAATGGTATAATTTTGAATTAGAAAAAAATACTTGATTTTTGAAAAATCTTGTGTTATACTATCAAGGCTATCTCTGTGCACTCGGGTGATTGTGTAATCCCAAAAGGGAATTCACCTGCTTTCATCTGGGGCATTTGAGCATAAATATTTTAAATGAGGTGAAAATCAATGACACAGGCAGAAAAACAGGCTATCATGGCTGAATACGCTGCTCACGAAGGCGACACAGGTTCTCCAGAAGTTCAAATCGCTGTTCTCACAAAGAGAATTAACGACTTAACTGAGCACCTTAAGGCTAACAAGAAAGACCACCACTCACGTCGTGGCCTTCTTAAAATGGTTGGTCGTAGAAGAAATCTTCTCGCATACCTTCAGAAGAAGGATATCGAAAGATACCGTGCAATCGTTGCAAAACTTGGTCTTCGTAAGTAATCAAAACAAATTAAGGCAGATAAGTTTTCGCTTATCTGCCTTGAATTGCTTTTAAAGCAAGTATTTTTCGGGGTGAAAATTCAAAGCTTAGCGGTAAATAGAGCTTTTAAAATTTCGTTAAAGGTTGTATTTATTGCTAAACAGATTTTTACCCCGATACAGAAAAAACAAATAGTAAAGGAAGGTAAAAAATTATGTTTTTCAAGAATTTTAAAGTATGGGAAACTGAACTCGCAGGTAGAAAATTGACTCTTGAAACAGGTAAAATGGCAGGTCTTGCTAATGCAGCTATCCTTGCTCGTTACGGTGAAACAGAAGTTCTTTGTACAGTAACTGCTTCTGCAAAACCAAGAGAAGGCGTTGACTTCTTCCCTCTTTCAGTTGACTATGAAGAAAAAATGTACTCAGTAGGTCGTATTCCTGGCTCATTCCAGAGAAGAGAAGGCAGAGCAAGTGAAAAGGCTATCCTTACATCACGTTGCATTGACAGACCTATTCGTCCACTTTTCCCAAAAGACCTTAGAAATGACTGTTCAGTTGTTGCAACTGTAATGTCAGTTGACCAGGATTGCTCACCTGAAATCACAGCTATGATTGGTGTTTCAGCTGCAATCGCTATTTCAGATATTCCATGGGACGGCCCAGTTTCTGGTGTTAACGTTGGTCTTGTTGAAGGCAAAATCGTTATCAACCCAAATCTTGAGGAAAGAGCAAAGTCAGACCTTGTTTTGACAGTTGCTTCTACTGCTGACCTTGTTGCTATGATTGAAGCAGGTGCAAACGAAATCGACGACGATACAATGTTTGATGCTATCATGGCAGGTCACGCTGAAAACCAGAAAATCGTTAAATTCATTCAGGGTATCGTTGATGAAGTTGGTAAGCCAAAATTCGCTTACGAATCATCTGACCCAGACCCAGCAATAATGGCAGAAATCGAAGAATTCTGCATTGAAGATGTTAAGAAAGCTCTTGATACAGACGACAAACTTGTTCGTGACGAAGCTCTTCTTCCAATCTATGAAGCAGTTCATGCAAAGTTTGATGAAAGATTTGAAGGCAACGAAGCAAAGCTTGACGAAATTATGTATCTTGTTCAGAAACACGTTGTTCGTGCATGGCTTAAAGACGAGCACAAGCGTGTAGATGGTCGTGGTATTGACGAAATCCGTCCACTTAATGCGGAAATTGACCTTATTACTCGTGCTCACGGTTCAGGTATGTTTACTCGTGGTCAGACACAGGTTCTCTCAATCGCAACACTCGGACCTATGGGTGATGCACAGCTTCTTGACGGTCTTGATGAACAGACAGAAAAGAGATATATCCACCACTACAACTTCCCATCATACTCTGTTGGTGAAACAAAGCCATCAAGAGGACCTGGACGAAGAGAAATCGGTCACGGTGCTCTTGCAGAAAAGGCTCTTGTTCCAGTTATCCCATCAGTTGATGAATTCCCATATGCTATCCGTGTTGTATCAGAAGTTCTTTCTTCAAATGGTTCAACTTCACAGGGTTCAATCTGTGGTTCAACACTTGCTCTTATGGCAGCTGGTGTTCCAATTAAGGCTCCTGTTGCAGGTATCTCATGTGGTCTTATCACAGGTGATGAAGGCGTTTATGGCGACTTCATGACAATGGTTGACATTCAGGGTCTTGAAGACTTCTATGGCGATATGGACTTTAAAGTTGCAGGTACAAAGAAGGGTATCACAGCAATTCAGATGGACCTTAAAGTACATGGTCTTACACCTGAAATCATCAAAGAAGCATTTGCAAAAACACACAAGGCAAGAGATTATATCCTTGACGAAATTATGCTTCCTTGTATTTCTGAGCCAAGAGCAGAACTTTCAAAATATGCTCCAAAAATGCTTTCAACAAAGATTGACCCAGAAAAAATCGGTGATGTTATCGGTAAGCAGGGTAAGGTTATCCAGAAGATTCAGGCTGACTGCGAAGTTAAGATTGACATTGAAGAAGACGGACGTGTATTCATTTCAGGTATTGATATTGACAACGCAAAACGTGCTCTTTCAATTGTTGAACTTATCGCAAAAGACCCAGAAATCGGTGCAATCTATAATGGTGTTGTAACTCGTCTTATGAGCTTCGGCGCATTCGTTGAAATCGCTCCTGGTAAAGAAGGACTTGTTCACATCAGCCGTCTTGATGTTAAACGTACAGAAAAGGTTGAAGATGTTGTTAACGTTGGCGATACAGTACTTGTAAAGGTACTTGAAATTGACGACCAAGGCAGACTTAACCTTTCTCGTCGTGACGCTCTTATCGAAGTTAAGGGACTTACTCCTGAAAACGAAATCGATGAAGAACCAAAGAAGCGTGACAACAACCGTCGTTTTAACAAGAGAAGAAACAACGACTAATTAAATAAAAATTAAGCGAGGATTTAGGTCCTCGCTTTTTTTGTTTTAGTCACCACAAGCACAGGTTGGTCGGTAACTGTCTTTCAAGCAACCTTCTTTAGGTGGGAAGAATTCGTCAATAGGGAATTGGATTCTTCTGAAGGCGTCACATGGATTTTCGTTGTCACAGGCACATTCTCTACTTGGAATACAGAAGTCATAGGCTGGAATGAGCATTTGCACATCTCTTTCAAGTTGAACAATTGTGAAAATACCGAGTGTAACAGTAACCGCTTTCTTTGGGTCATCGTCGTAGCAGTCAAAATCCCCCTCAAAACAACGACAAACACAGCGTGGAAGTCGTGATGGCTGACAACAGCAACAGTGCATTGAACATTCGTTGGCATTACGGAGTTTTGCATCAAGGCAAATTGGGTCAACAGTTTGTACCTTTGCTTTTGGATTTGTACTTACCATATCAAGTTGTTCATCAATATCGTTGCATACAAATTCGGAAGAAAAGACCTTTACGTTACCCTCTGAGCCATAGAGAATACATTTCTTTGAGAAGGATGCAAGACCTTCCACCATACAGGGTGGGTTAGTGTGTCCTGTAAACACATCAAGGCAAACTTTAAAGTAGTAAGTAACATCAACGGAATAATAACCTCTGTTAAAAGGTACTTTTTCAACTTCAATAAAGGCGTTAAGTACTTCGGCACCACGACAACGGACATTTGTTGCTCGGTCAATGATACATTGTGCAGAATTTGTGAAATAAACTCTCAAATCCTCAAGACAATCCTTGTCTGCACAGGAGTCATAAACTCTGTTGGTATCAATGCAGACTGCTTCTTTTATTTTTGTGGGTGTACAGTTTTTGTTTTCTGACATAGCATTTCCTCCCATAAATTATCAACTGACAGTACCATATTATGAAAAGAAAAGATTATTGTTACACATATAAATGTAATAAAGTGGTTGTTAAAGTAAAAAATATATGTTAAAATGTTATGATTATAGTTTTACGAGGGTAGGATTATGGCTGTTTTAAAAGATGTAAAAAGAATTGTTGTAAAGGTTGGTACATCAACACTTACATACAGTACAGGTAAAACAAATATAAGAAGAATGCACAAGCTTGTGAGTGTGCTTTCTGATATTGTAAATTCAGGAATTGAGGTTGCTCTTGTTACAAGTGGTGCAATCGGTGTTGGTGTTGGTAAATTAGGACTTAAGGAAAAACCAGCAGACACAGCGGGTAAGCAGGCTGCGGCTACAATCGGTCAATGTGAATTGATGTTTATGTATGACAAACTTTTCGGTGAATATGGTCATACAGTAGGACAGTTGCTTATAACAAAAAGTGACGTTGAAAATGACGAGAGAAGACATAATCTCGTTAACACATTCAACAAATTGTTTGATTTTGGTGCAATTCCAATTATCAATGAAAACGACAGTGTTGCGGTTGAAGAAATTGTTTATGGCGATAATGACTCTCTTTCTGCAATCGTTGCAAAGCTCATAAATGCAGATGCACTCATAATCCTTTCAGATATTGATGGTCTTTATGACTCAAATCCAAATGAGAATGAAGATGCAAAGTTAATTCCTCTTGTAACTGAAATTGATGATGAATTATACAAAATCGCAGGTGGCAAAGGCTCAATGCTTGGCACTGGTGGTATGGTTACAAAGCTTCATGCGGCAGAAATTACTATGGCTGCAGGAATTGACACAATAGTTATGAATGGTGAAAATCCAACAGATATTTATAAGGCTCTTGACGGAAAACAAGTCGGCACATTCTTTAAAGGTAAGTGATTTTATGCTCACAGAAATCGGTAAACGAGTAAAAGATGCATCTGTTTCCTTGGCGGTTGCATCAACTGAAGATAAAAATAGAATACTTAAAGCTATCGCAACGGCTCTTCGTGAGAATTGTGATAAAATTTTGGAAGCAAATGCTCTTGACCTTAAAAATGGCAGAGAAAATGGTATGGCAGAGTCCCTTTTAGATAGACTTATGCTTAATGCTGAAAGAATTGAAGGTATGGCACAGGGCGTTGAGGGTGTAATTTCACTTCCTGACCCTGTTGGCAGAGTCCTTTGGGAAACCCAGCGACCAAATGGTATGAAAATTCAGAGAGTCAGCACACCTTTAGGTGTAATCGGCATTATTTATGAAGCAAGACCTAATGTTACAAGTGATGCAGCAGCATTAGCTATTAAATCAGGTAACACAGCAATTTTACGTGGTGGTAAAGAGGCATTTAACTCAAACTCTGCAATTATGGATGTAATGAGAGATGCTATCTCAAAAGAAGGCTTTAATCCTGATATTGTTGAATTAGTAAGGGATACTTCAAGAGATAGTGCAAACGCTCTTATGAAGATGAATGGATATATCGATATTCTTATTCCTCGTGGTAGTGCAAAGCTTATCAATGCAGTTGTGCAGAATTCAACTGTGCCTGTAATTGAAACTGGTGCAGGAAACTGTCATGTATATATTGATGAGTTTGCAGATATTGATATGGCTGTAGAAATTGTCAACAATGCAAAAACAAGAAGAATTTCTGTTTGTAATACGGCAGAGAGCCTTCTTATCCATAAGAATATTGCAGAACTTGCTCTTATAGCAATCAAAGCAAAACTTGATGAGAAAAATGTAATTCTCTATGGTGATGATGTTGCAAGGGCTATTTGTCCGGACATAGAAAAAGCGACGGATGAAGACTGGGCAACAGAATACCTTGATTATAAAATGTCTGTTAAGATTGTTTCTTCTATTGATGAAGCAATTGAGCACATAAGAAAATACTCCACTAATCATAGTGAGAGTATTATTACAGACAATATTGAAAATGCAGAAAAGTTTATGAATTCAGTTGACTCAGCGGCAGTATATCACAATGTGAGCACTGCATTTACTGACGGTGGTGAATTTGGTTTTGGTGCAGAAATCGGAATTTCTACACAAAAGCTCCATGCAAGAGGTCCGTTGGGACTTCCTCAGCTGAATACATTTAAATATAAAATTTATGGTAACGGTCAGGTGAGATAATTGGCTGAAAAAACAAAGAAAAAGCGTAGCATAAAACGCAGAATGGCATTCCCTATCGGATTGCTTGTTGTTTTGTTGACAGTGGTAGGTCTTATCACTGTAATAGTTGCTGCGGTAAATGGTATAAGTGGTTTAATTGAAAAATCAAAGGGATATGAAGAATATGAAAAGATGCTTACTCCCGTTGTACTTATAGACCCAGATACTTTTGACGACATTACAAAGGCGGATATGAGTCAGCTTATTGAAATGTCCATTTGGTCTTTGCTTAAAAATGATAATTCCCCAGACAGATTTGAAACTAATGATGTTGGTTTTGCAATTCCAAAGGCGGAGGTTGAAAAAGCATTTGTGGAGCTTTTTGGAACGGAAATTAAACCTGTTCATAGTACAGTTGAGGGATATGGCATCGACTTTGCATATGATAATGCCACTGGGACTTATACAGTTCCACTTACAGGTGTTACTCCTATTTATACTCCTGATGTTGTGGAAATTCAAAAATCAAAGGATACAGTCGTATTGACGGTTGCTTGTCTTGCGGGTGATGCGTGGGAACAAGGCGAAAATGGTGAGATGATTCCTCCTACACCGGATAAGTATTTAAAAGTTACTCTTCGTGAAGTGGATGGTAAATACTTTATTTCAGCAATTCAGAGTACAACAGCACCTGAGCATGTGACTCAGGAAAATGTAACTGAAAAACCAGCTCCAAAACCTGAAATTCCTGATGATATTCCTGCAATAGAAGACCCATCAGAAACAGAGACGGAGCCAGAAAGCGAGTCTGAGACTACACAACAGTAAAATATATCAAATCCGTTGAGAATAAAGGCTATTTAAAAGGCTATACCTACCAATATTCTGAAAAACGGTTATCTTGATATATCTTATGTCGTAATTCAAGGACAAGTGACAACAACTATTACAGTTTAAACATATTAAGTGAGGTTTTGTTATGCTTCAATTTGAAGAATTAAAATTGAGACTTATTGCTCACGAGGAAGAACTTTCTAACCTTGCAGAAGCATTGGGTCTTGAAAAAATGAAAAAAGAAATTGCAAATCTTGAAGAGCAACAAGCTCAGGAAGGATTTTGGGACGATATTCAGAATTCTCAGAAAGTTTTGCAGAGAACAAGTGTATTAAAAAACAAGGTATCTGCTTATGAAAAATTAAAGGCTGACTATGATGATGCTCTTGTTATGATTGAACTTGCAGACGAAGAAGAGGATGAAAGCCTTGTTGAGGAATGTACTCAGGGTGTTGACAAATTTGAAAAAGACCTTGATTCACAAACACTTTCAACACTCTTAACAGGTGAGTATGACTCAAAAAATGCAATTCTCACTTTCCATGCAGGTGCAGGTGGTACAGAGGCTCAGGACTGGGCACAGATGCTTTTCAGAATGTATAACCGTTGGGGTGAACGTCACGGATATAAAGTTTCAACACTTGACTATCTTGATGGTGATGAAGCAGGACTTAAATCTGCTTGTATTCTTATTGAAGGTGAAAATGCATACGGATTTATGAAGAGTGAAGCAGGTATTCATCGTCTTGTTCGTGTTTCTCCATTTGACGCATCAGGCAGACGTCACACATCATTTGCATCATTAGAGGTTATGCCAGAGATTGACGAGGATACAAATGTTGATATTAATCCTGATGATATTGAAATGGCAGTTTATCGTGCAAGTGGTGCAGGTGGACAGAAGGTTAACAAAACATCTTCAGCTGTTCGTCTTACTCATAAGCCAACAGGCATTGTTGTTTCTTGTCAGGTTGAAAGAAGCCAACATCAGAACCGTGAAGTTGCTATGACGATGCTTAAATCAAAGCTTATTGAGATTAAAGAGCGTGAGCACCTCGCAAAGATTGAGGATATTAAGGGCGACCACAAGGAAATTGCATGGGGTAGCCAGATTCGTTCTTATGTGTTTATGCCTTATACTCTTGCAAAAGACCACAGAACATCCTTTGAAAATGGTAATATCAATGCAGTTATGGATGGTGACCTTGACGGATTTATCAATGCATA